>JBEGPY010000057.1:0-4686 GCA_041181205.1 Actinomycetota bacterium
ATTACTAAGGATTCTCATGTTGTTAAATTGGCGCATCTAGCTAACACCGTCTTTAGTGATCGGTTGGTGGCCAAATTCAAACTTCCCGTTGAGGGCTGGCGCGGTGAGTGATCGCACATTTTTAGAAGAAATATCTATTCGCTCTATCGGAGTTATTGAGCACTCCACACTCGAAATATCCCCGGGTTTAACTGTCTTAACGGGTGAAACAGGTGCTGGTAAAACAATGATTCTGACAGCGCTCAACCTGATTTTAGGTGGCAAAAGCGATAGTTCACTCGTGCGAAAGGGAAGCGAAAGGTTGGTTGCCAGTGGAAGCTTCAGTGTTCCGAAATCTCTGCGCGATTCTTTTGAGGAAAACGGTTTGCAAGTTGAAGACGGACAGTTAATTCTTACCAGAACTGTCAATGCTGATGGAAAGAGCAAAGCCACAAGTAATGCTATTGCTGTGCCATCTAGTGTGTTGGTCGCTGCGAGTGAGAACCTTGTAGAAGTACATGCCCAAGCAGCGAATTTAAATATGACTAAGGCTGTCAAGCAAAGAGATTTGCTGGATCGATTTGCTGGCAAAGAGTTAAACAGGGCGTTAATGAACTATCAAAGCGAGCTAGCCAACTATCACGACCTCAAGTCTCGAATATCTGCGATGAAGAAGAGCATTGATTCAAGGGATGCTGAGCTGATTGCACTGCGTGAGTTCGCAGATGTGATGGGCAAGTTGAAGTTGGAGCGCGGAGAGATTCAGGAAATCACTACCGAGATTGGGCGCTTATCTAGCGTTGAGGATCTGCGATTGGCGGCACAAAGCGCCTCTTCAGTTATTGAAGAGGAGGAGTCAGGTTCTCTTACTACCCTTGGAATAACTAGGAAATCACTTGATTCTGTGCGGGCGAAAGATCCACAGATCGAAGAGCTCTATCAAAGAGTCAGTGAAGCTTTCTTTTTAGTCGACGATGCTAAAAGTGTTCTGGCTTCATATATATCCAATCTAGAGGCCGACCCCGCTCGCTTGGACTATTTGAATAGCCGCAAAGCTGAGATTAATTCCCTTGTAAAGAAATATGGCGCTTCACAATCTGCCGAAGATGAACTTAATGCTCTTATCGAGCGCTTTGAGAGTTCTAAGAATGCCATTGCTGATCTTGAAGGTGGGGATGAGCGTTTAAAGGAGTTAGAAAGTGAACTCGCTGGAATCAAGAAAAAGCTTGTATCCACTGCGAGGTCACTGACCAGCATTCGCATTGAAAACGCTACCCGGTTGTCGCAAGAGGTAACGAAGGAAATTCAACAGCTATCAATGCCACACACTTCATTTCACTGCCAAGTCAACAGTGCTGATTACAATGCTTTAAAGGAATCTGATTTCACGGCGCTCGGTTGTGATGAGATTGTGATGTTAATTCAAGGACACAAAGATGGCCCACTGGTTCCACTGGCTAAAGGTGCAAGTGGTGGCGAGATGTCACGAGTGATGTTGGCGCTAGAGGTGGTGTTGGCATCAACTCATCCAGTTGGGACATATGTCTTTGATGAAGTAGATGCTGGAGTTGGCGGAAAAGCTGCCATCGAAGTTGGTCGGCGGTTACATGCTCTTTCAAAACACGCACAAGTCATCGTTGTGACTCACCTTCCTCAAGTTGCCGCTTGGGCTGATTCTCATTTCGTAGTGACAAAGAACTCTGATGGTTCAGTTACTGAAAGCAATGTGACTAAAGTGGTGAAAGAGGATCGCATTGAGGAGATTGCACGCATGTTGGCGGGTATGGAGAGCTCTGTGAGCGCTCGTGAACACGCCACTGAACTCCTAGAACTGCCTTTGTTGAAGCGATAGGCAATCCGATGATAGGTTGGTCTCCCATGGGCCAACCTCATGTGACTAAACACTTATTCGTAACTGGCGGAGTCGCCTCTTCACTTGGCAAAGGACTCACCGCCTCATCACTTGGCAGGTTATTAGTAGCCCGTGGCATCCGTGTAACGATGCAAAAGCTTGATCCGTATCTCAATGTTGATCCAGGCACCATGAATCCATTTCAACATGGTGAAGTTTTCGTCACCGATGATGGCGCAGAAACAGATTTAGATATTGGTCACTACGAAAGATTCCTTGATACCAATTTACATGGATCCGCTAACGTCACAACTGGTCAGGTGTATTCAAGAGTAATTGCACGTGAGCGCCGCGGTGAGTACTTAGGCGAAACTGTTCAAGTCATTCCTCATATAACTAATGAGATTAAAGAGCGCATCCGCGCCATGGCTGCGCCAGATATTGATTTAGTGATTACTGAGGTCGGCGGAACTGTCGGCGACATTGAATCTCAGCCATTCCTGGAATCTATACGCCAGATTCGTCAAGAGGTTGGCCGCGATAATGTTTTCTATTTACACGTTTCTTTGGTTCCATATATTGGCCCATCAGGTGAATTAAAGACCAAGCCGACGCAGCACTCTGTTGTTGCACTTCGCAGTATTGGTATTGCTCCGGATGCAATTGTTTTGCGTTCAGATCGCGAGATTCCTCTGGCTGTGAAGAAGAAGATTTCACTGATGTGTGATGTTGATCTTGAAGCAGTTGTTGCTGCTATGGATGCACCTTCGATATATGACATTCCCAAGGTGTTGCATTCAGAAGGCTTAGACGCCTATGTTGTTAAGCGCCTTGATTTAGGCGGCCATGAGGTGATGTGGGGTGAGTGGGATGCCTTGCTACAGAAAGTTCATCATCCGAAGCACCATGTTCGAGTCGGCTTAGTAGGAAAATACATTGATCTGCCAGATGCCTATCTTTCAGTCTCTGAAGCTCTACGCGCTGGTGGTTTTGCTAATGAAGCAAAGATCGAAATTGTCTGGATAGCAAGTGATGAGTGCGAAAGCGCCGAGGGTGCAAAGAAGCATCTGGGTGGCTTAGATGCCATTGTCGTTCCTGGGGGTTTTGGAATTCGAGGCATTGAAGGAAAAGTTGGTGCGCTTAAATTTGCTCGTGAAAACAAGATTCCAACGCTGGGATTGTGTTTAGGGTTGCAGTGCATGGTGATTGAAGCTGCTAGAAACCTTGCTGATATAAAAGATGCAATCTCTGCTGAGTTCTCTGATTCTGGAACACCAGTGATTGCAACTATGGATGATCAAAAACATGTTGTTGCAGGAGAAGGTGACATGGGCGGCACTATGCGTTTAGGTCTCTATAAAGCAGATCTACTTCAAGGATCAGTCGTAGCAGAGACGTATGGATCACTTGAGATTTCAGAGCGACATCGTCATCGATATGAGGTCAACAATAAGTATCGCGACCAGATTTCAAAGGCTGGTTTAGTTTTTTCAGGCATGTTTACCCAGCGTGATTTGGTGGAGTTTGTGGAACTGCCTCAACAGGTGCATCCTTACTACGTAGGAACACAGGCTCACCCAGAGCTACGTTCACGTCCAACGAAGCCACACCCACTCTTTGTTGGATTGATTAAAGCGGCGGTAGCAGCGAAAGGTAAGTAAATGATCGTTGGAGTACCTAAAGAGATTAAGGTCCACGAATCACGAGTTGCTATTACACCCGAAGGAGTATCAGAGTTTGTTGCAGCAGGCCATCAAGTAGTTATTGAAGCTGGCGCAGGTCTGGGATCTTCCATTACTGATCAAGACTTTATTGCAGTTGGTGCGAGCATTCTTGCTAAAGCCAGCGATGTCTGGGCAAAAGCGGATCTGGTTCTTAAAGTAAAAGAGCCAATTGAAAGTGAATATTCACTACTTCGCAAAGATCAGGTTTTGTTTACATATTTACATCTTGCTGCTTCTAAAGCGTGCACGGATGCTCTCGTTGCTAGTAAAATAACTGCAATTGCATATGAGACCGTTGAAGTTGATGGACAACTGCCATTGCTAACTCCCATGAGTGAAGTTGCTGGACGACTTGCTACACAAGTTGGGGCAACAGCGCTGCAACGCCCCCATGGTGGTCGGGGTGTGTTACTTGGGGGAGTACCGGGAGTTGCCCCGGGCAAAGTCTTAGTTATAGGTGGCGGCGTTGCTGGATTAAACGCTGCAGTCATCGCCGTGGGAATGGGCGCAGATGTGACAATCATTGATCGTTCAGTATCTCGTCTGCAATACATCGACACGATTTATGGTGGTCGTATTAAGACGTTGACTGCTTCTAAGCATGCAATAGAACGCGAGGTGAAACAGGCGGATTTAGTTATTGGGGCAGTACTTGTCCATGGGGCTAAAGCGCCGAAATTGGTTTCTAACGCGCTAGTCGCACAGATGAAATCTGGTTCTGTTTTAGTAGATATCGCAATCGATCAAGGCGGATGCTTTGAAGATTCTCGAGCGACAACACATGCGCAGCCAACGTATGAAGTTCACAACTCCATTTTCTACTGCGTTGCAAATATGCCAGGCGCAGTAAACGCAATGGGCGCACTAACAGGCGGTGGCGCACCAGCAGCCGCTGTTGGCCGTGGAGCAGTAGGTGTAACAGATGGTCGAACAGTGTCTGGTGAGCCTGCTGGTGCGCCTGCTACTGTGCCATTAAAAGGTAAATCTTCTGGATTGACAGAGTCTCAAGGTAATGCAACTGCATTTGGCATGAGAATGAAAGAGTCTCACGATCTGCTTACAAAACTTGAAAAAGCAGGCGCAACTGATACGGGATATGCAAGAGGTGTTATAGGCGGTACTTTGGGTCTT
>JBEGPY010000058.1:0-4644 GCA_041181205.1 Actinomycetota bacterium
CGCTAAAGCTTTAGGTATGCCGCCGCTTGGCCATGCATCAGTCGGTGGTGCAAGTGATGGCAATTTCGCAGCTGCTGCTGGCGCACAGGTTCTAGATGGCTTAGGTGCAGTTGGAAATGGCGCACACGCTGCACATGAGTGGGTAGATATAACAACTCTTGAAAACCGTAGCGCGCTTTTGCACGCACTCATCAAAGATATTCTCAATGACTGATGGCCCATTAATCGTTCAAAGCGATAAGACTCTTCTGCTCGATATCGATCACCCGCTTTCGACAGAGTGCCGTCGGGCAATTGCACCCTTTGCAGAGCTCGAGCGATCACCTGAGCACATTCATACCTATCGTTTAACCCCACTTGGATTATGGAATGCACGCGCTGCCGGCCATGATGCTGAGCAAGTGATTGATACTTTAATTAAATATTCACGTTATGCCGTACCGCACTCAATATTAATTGACGTGGCAGAAACAATGTCGCGCTACGGGCGCCTGCGACTTGAAGCAGATCCCATCCATGGACTCATCCTTGTTACAACTGATTCAGCAGTTCTTGAAGAGGTTATTCGTGCCAAGAAGATTCAACCATTACTTGGTGCCCGCATTGATAAAGAAACTATTGCTGTGTTGCCAAGTCAGCGCGGACAGATTAAACAATCATTACTACGCCTTGGTTGGCCAGCAGAAGACTTTGCTGGCTACGTTGACGGACAAGCACATGAAATTGCACTCAAGCAAGATGATTGGAAGATCCGCCCCTATCAAGAGTTAGCCGCTGAAGGATTTTGGCATGGTGGATCTGGTGTGGTGGTTTTGCCCTGCGGTGCTGGAAAAACAATCGTTGGCGCAGCAGCTATGGCACATGCCAAGGCCACAACCTTAATTTTGGTGACAAATACCATCGCTGCCAGACAGTGGCGCGAAGAGTTACTTAAAAGAACATCGCTCAATGAAGATGAGATTGGCGAGTATTCAGGTGCTAAGAAAGAGATTCGCCCTGTAACTATTGCTACGTATCAAGTAATGACCAAGAAAAAGAACGGGGTTTATGCCCACCTGGATCTCTTTGATTCATATGACTGGGGCTTAATTATCTACGATGAAGTGCACTTATTGCCCGCTCCCATTTTTCGCTTCACTGCAGATATCCAGTCACGCCGCCGTTTAGGTTTAACTGCCACATTGGTGCGCGAAGATGGAATGGAAGGTGAGGTTTTCTCACTCATCGGTCCTAAACGCTTTGATGTTCCTTGGAAAGAAATTGAATCTCAAGGATATATCGCCCCTGCAGAGTGCATCGAGGTAAGAGTAAATCTGACTGAAACTGAGCGTTTGTCCTATGCAACAGCTGAAGTAGAAAATCGCTATCGCTATTGCGCAACTACTCGCACAAAGCGTGATGTTGTTGAAGCACTAGTTAAGAAACACCAAGGCGAGCAGATACTGGTTATTGGTCAATATATTGATCAGTTAGATGATCTATCTGAGGTCTTAGGCGTGCCATTGATTAAAGGTGAAACACCGGTCAAAGAACGCGAGATTCTCTTTAATAAATTTAGATCAGGAGAAATAACAACTCTCGTTGTTTCAAAGGTAGCTAACTTTTCAATTGATTTACCTGATGCAACTATTGCTATTCAAGTCAGTGGCGCATTTGGAAGTCGCCAAGAAGAAGCACAACGCTTGGGACGCATCTTGCGACCAAAATCAGATGGGCGCACGGCAAAGTTTTATTCAGTAGTTTCAAGAGACACTATTGATCAAGATTTTGCTCAGAATCGCCAACGCTTCTTAGCTGAGCAGGGTTACTCTTATAAAATTATTGATGCTGACGATGTTTTTCAAGGGAAGATTTAAAGCGTTCAGGATCAACCCTAAAGAAGTCATGGTGAATTCCATCGATATGAACAACTGGCACTTGTTCACCATAAAGCTTTTCTAACTCCGAATTTTCATCAATATAAATCTTTTCTATTTCGAAATGAAGTTCATCACTCATTCCTTCAAGAACTTCTACTGCAACATCACATAAATGACAACCATGTCTGGTGAATACGGTTATCACTGTCATTGTGCGTGCCTTTCCTGTCAGTTTCCTTAGAGAATTGATTAATCCAACCCCTGGCTATGAGGCAATCATCTCACCTTGGTAGTGTGCCCCTGTGCGAAAAATCCTCTTAAAGAAGGCGCGGGCCAGCGTTGTTGCTCTTGCCCTTCTTGCTTCGATTTTTTCTGCGCCAACTGCAGAAGCTCTCTACAGAGTTGTCCCTGCGACGCAGTGGGGTCATATCTATGCGGGCACTGCAACACTTACAAATCCTGAACAGCGCGCTCCTGCTAAGAATCTGCAAGCTAAATCTAAAATTGAAGTTAAATACAACAACTTCCCGGACTGGGCCAAAAAAGAAGTACAAGCTGCAGTTGATGTCTGGGCCGCTAATTTTGCATCCACTGTGACTATCAATATTGATGCATCGTGGGGTCGCTCAAGTTCGTGGGGCATTTTGGGAAGTGCGCGACCTAGTAATTTCTATTCAGGTTTTGCTGGTGCACCTGATCCATCACTTTGGTACACCTCAGCTATGGCAAATGCGCTTTCAGGTAAAGATTTAGATAAGGCTAATCCTGAAATGATTATTCAAGTAAATTCAAGTGCCGCTTGGAATACCCGTGGGGATGGAATGCCAAGCAATAGAGAGTATGACTTGGAATCAGTTTTCTTACATGAAATTGCGCACGGCCTAGGTTTCTTATCTAATGATGCCTACGACACTTACTACGGAATTGCCAGCTTGGATCAACCAACTCCATTTGATGCATATGCACAAACTGCAGATGGTCGACGACTAGCGGATTTACCATCACCTTCACTTGAACTTGGCCGAGCGCTTACATCTTCACTTGTGTGGTCTGGCCCTCTTGGAATTAAAGCTAATGCTGGTGTGAAGCCAAAGCTATACACACCATCACGCTATGAGTCTGGCTCATCAACTAGCCACTTGGATGAAGCAACATTTTCAAAGACTGGTTTGGATTCAGTAATGACACCTAATTTAGATCCAGGTGAGATATTTAAAGAACCAGGACCATTGTTATTGGCGATGATGGAAGATATGCGCAATAAACCACCAGCAGGTGTTGCCACCGGTTTACCTGAATCACCGCGCAATGTTCAAGCATTTATCGGTGACTCTTCAGCGCTCGTTTCATTTGATCCACCAGTAAATATCCGTACCGCCCAAGTAAGTGAATACATTGTTAAGAATCTTAAAACTGGAGTTGAGAAGAAAGCTCTTTCCAGTCCAGTTGTGATTACAGGACTTAAGAATGGTACTTCCTATACTTTTTCTGTTGTTGCAAATAACTCATTGGGCCTTTCCGCGCCAGCAGCAAGTAAGGCCATCACTCCACAAGCAGGTTGGAAGAGCTCGGTCCTTGATGCAACTGCCGATGGTAAATCGGTTTCAAGTACCACCTTTAATGGTCAACCAACGGTGGCATATACCGACACAAAGAGTGGTGATTTAAAACTTGCTACATACGATGGCAAAATATGGAAGAAAGTAACCGTGGATGGCGCTGGCGGCACAAGCGGGCGAACTTCAAATCCAATTGCTGGACAAATCTCAATGTGTGTTAATGGAAGTGGCAAGAAGCAGACATTGCACCTTTTCTATAGTGATTCAACTGAGAAAGACCTGCGCTATGCAAGTTATAACGGTAAAAGCTTTGTATTTGAAGTTGTAGATGGCAATGGACCATCAGTTAATGACTATGCCGATCCGATTCGAGTGCTCACATCCAGTGATGTGAGCGTCTCAAATGCGTGTGTTGCAACAGCCACAGCTATTCAAGTTTTCTATCGTGACGAGAGCCAAGGGGTTTTATTGGGGGCAGTAAAAACTAAAGCCCCAGGCTGGATTTATGAAATGGTTGATGGAGATCGTAAAACTGATGGCCGCTCAACGGGCGACGTTGGTTTCCATCTCCAAGCCATCTTTGATGGAGTGAAAACTTATGTTGCTTATGATTCTGTGGTAACTATGAATCAAAAGAAAGAGATAACTTCTGGCGCAATCCGTGTTGCAACCCGAACTGGAAGTGATGCAAATACGTGGAACTATCAAACTCTTGATGTCTCAACTGATGATGCCTCTGTCTTTGGCTATGACGTTGCGATGTCTAAGGTAAATAATGATGTATTCATTACTTGGATGGCTACGTCACCAACCACCTTCCCAAAGCCAAACCAGTTGCGCTGGACGTTTTTGAGTGAGCCACTTGCAATTTCAAAGATTACAACTGAAAACTTTGGAACACCGGGTGAATATCTATCAACGGATGGAAAAACGATTCTCTTTAACTGCCAAGAACGCTTATGTGCAGTTGATACAACCAAGAAAGATCAGGGCCAAACTGCTATCAGCTTAATTAGAAGCACCCAAGGCTCTGAACCTACTCAGAGCACCTGGGTGATCGTAAACAAAATTAAGTATGTGCTTGCCACGGTTAATGGGAAGCTGGCCTTACTAAAACCGTAATTACTATTTAGCGTTACGGCGCTGAATGCGAGTCTTCTTGAGAAGTTTCTTATGCTTCTTCTTCGCCATGCGCTTGCGTCGCTTTTTAATTACGGAACCCATAT
>JBEGPY010000059.1:0-4522 GCA_041181205.1 Actinomycetota bacterium
AACCGTGGTGTGGTCGCGCCCGCCGAATGTTTGGCCGATTTTTGGAAGCGAGAGTTCGGTTAACTCGCGGCATAGATACATAGCGATCTGGCGGGCATTTACTAATACCCGAGAGCGAGATGTTCCACAAAGATCATCGATAGTAAGTGAGAAATAAGCAGCGGTTTGAGCCATGATCGTGGCGCCGGTTATCTCTGGATTATTTTCATTAGGAATTAAATCCTTTAAAACAATCTCAGCTAATGAAAGATCAACACTCTGACGGTTAAGAGATGCGAAAGCGGTAACGCGAATAAGTGCACCCTCAAGTTCGCGGATGTTTGTTGAAATCTTACTAGCGATGTATTCCAAAACATCATCAGGTGCGTTCAACTTATCTTGCGCAGCTTTTTTGCGAAGAATTGCGATACGAGTCTCTAACTCTGGAGGTTGAATATCTGTAATCAAACCCCACTCGAAACGAGAACGCAGGCGATCTTCCAAAGTTGTTAACTGCTTAGGTGGGCGATCACTTGAGATAACAATCTGCTTATTGGCGTTATATAAAGTGTTAAAAGTGTGGAAGAACTCTTCCTGGGTTCTTTCCTTGTTTTCTAAAAATTGAATGTCATCGACAAGCAAAACATCTAGATCGCGATAGCGGCGCTGGAAAGCTGTGGCCTTATCGTCACGAATGGAGTTAATAAAGTCATTGGTGAACTCTTCAGAGGAGACGTAGCGAACACGGACGCTGCCATAAAGCTCTTTGGCATAGGCGCCAATAGCGTGTAATAAGTGGGTTTTACCAAGACCTGACTCACCATAAATAAATAGCGGGTTGTATGCCTTGGCTGGTGCTTCAGCAACTGCCACAGCTGCAGCATGAGCAAAACGATTTGATGCACCAATAACAAAGGTTTCAAAGATGTAGCGAGAGTTAAGTTGTGAAACCTCTGCAATTTTCGATGGTGCTTCTTCGCGACCCATTCCAACCTTAGGTGCTACAAACTCAATATCAACTTCTGGAGTTTGCGGTTCGGCAGATTCCAAAGATTCATCAACAGTTACTGCGATGCTGGCCTTATCGCCGAGTTCGCGAGTTAAGACATCACAGACAACTGTGCGCAGGCGGCTCTCTAAAACATCTTTAGCAAAAAGATTAGGAGCTGCGACCAATAAAGTTGTTTGATCATTGTTGTGGAGTAGACCTAACGGCTTTGTTAACTGTAAAAAAGCTCGGTGTTGAGGCGCATCAACAGCAACCTCTTCAATTACACGATCCCAAAGAGTGGTTAACTCGATCTCTTTAACGGCCATTTTGGCACCTCTCTGATATCCACAGGGTTATCCACAGCCTGTGGTCTAAACCCCAGGTTGAGCCCTTATATAACCTCCAAAAGCTATAAACCTGTGGAGGAGGGCGTAAAAGTAGAGCGGATTGGGAAAAAAAGCAACTGGTTATCCACAGTAGGCTCCAAAGAGGCTGAGCTTAGATCTGAGTTTGACCGGCTTATCCCCAGACCTCTACCGTTACACCCTTGCTTCCCCCATATTTCTGGCCCGCACAAGATTTTAATTATTTAGGAGTTTGACATGACAAAGCGCACCTTCCAACCCAACACCCGTCGTCGTGCCAAAAAGCATGGTTTCCGTGCCCGTATGGCCACACGCGCAGGTCGCGCTGTTCTTGCAGCTCGCCGTGCAAAAGGCCGCGCGCGTCTTTCTGCATAAAGATCTCTAAGGAGAACTCCTGTGCTTGCCAAAAGCGCACGTTTAACTGAGAGCGGGGATTTTGCCCGTGCAACAAAGAGTGGAATCCGTTATTCATCAACCAACTTTGTCGGCTATTTATATCTGGGTGAACTTGATCAACCTGCCCGCGCGGGATTAATTATTAGCAAGGCCGTCGGTAGTTCAGTTGCTCGCCACCGCTTAGCCCGAAAAATCCGCCACTGTATTTTCGATAATTATGCATCCTTGCCAACTGGATCCCTTTTGGTCATCCGTGGACTTAACAACTCGGCAGAGGCTGATTGCAAGTCAGAGATTGCAACTGTTGTCGCGCACCTTATTCGCAAGGCTAAAGATCGTGCGGCCTCACAATGAGAACTCTCCTGACTGCGCCTATCAAGTTTTATCAAAAATGGATTTCCCCATCGTTAGCACCACGGTGCAAGTACTACCCATCATGTTCAAACTATGCGGTCAGCGCAATTGAAACATATGGATTAAAAGGAGTTGCAATGAGCGCATGGCGTTTAGTGCGCTGTAACCCATGGTCACATGGCGGAGTCGATTACGTAGTTTCGAAAGAGAAGGTAAGTGTTAATGGATAGCATCTTAAAACCCTTATATATCGCTGTTTCCTGGGTTATTGTCTCAATCCACGATTTACTCTCACCTTTATTTGGTGCTGACAGTGGTGTGTCATGGTCGCTAGCAATCATCGGCCTTGTAATCATCATCCGTATTATTTTGATCCCACTTTTTGTTAAGCAGATTAAAAGCCAGCGTGCATTAACTGCCCTTCAACCACACATGAAGGATATTCAAAAGAAGTTTAAAGATGATCGCCAAAAGCAATCAGAAGAGATGATGAAGCTCTATAAAGAGCACAAAACAAATCCCCTAGCTTCATGTTTTCCAATTCTGGCTCAGGCACCTATCTTCTTTGCACTCTTCACTGTTCTCAACGGTATTGGTAAGAACCCACCAGTTAAACATGGTGTTTTAACACAAAGTGATGTTGTCAGCGCTGCGCAAGCTAAGTTCTTCGGTGCACCAATCTCTCAAACATTTTTAGGTTCAGATATAACAACTGTAAAGATTGTTACCGTTATTTTGATTGCATTTATGTCACTGACAACCTTCACAACACAACGTCAGTTGATGTTAAAGGGAATGCCAAAGATGGATTCCAGCAACAATATGATGTTGCAACAGCAAAAAATTATGTTGTATGCATTCCCAGTAATCTTTGCAATCTCAGGTGTTAACTTTCCAATTGGTGTTTTAATTTATTGGTCAACAACAAATCTTTGGACATGGGGACAACAGTTCTATGTCATTAAACGAAACCCAACACCAGGATCACCTGCCTATGAAGAGCTGCATAAAAAACGCTCCCGTAAGAGCGGGGTAGTAGCCCCTGAAACAGATGTGGCCCCAAGCGAAGAAGAAGTTAAAGGGCAACGAAACCAACCAAAGAAGAAGAAAAAGAAGAAATAGGACAAATCAGTACAAATAGTATTAATTCACTACAAACCCGACTGGGAGATATGTAATGGCAAAAGCAAAAGTGGAAGTTATTGAAAAGGTAGAAGAAATTGCAGAAGTAAAGCCTGTAAAGGGTGTGGCAAAGCTTGAGGAAGAGGGCGATATCGCCGCTGACTACCTAGAGGCCCTGCTCGACATCGCAGATCTTGATGGCGATATTGATATTGACGTTGAAAACGATCGTGCCTCACTGGCCATTGTTGGAGGAAAGCTCAACCACCTCGTTGGCCAGGACGGTGAAGTCCTAGATGCCATTCAGGAGCTCACCCGTCTAGCAGTTCAGACCGCTACCGGAGATCGCTCACGCTTAATGCTTGATATCGATAACTTCCGCGCTAACCGCCGCAAAGAGCTCTCAAAGCTTGCCAATGAGATGGCTGAAGAGGCCAAATCCACTGGCGCTTCAATCAAACTAGCTCCCATGAACGCCTTTGAACGCAAAATCATCCACGACACTATTCAAGAGCTAGGCCTAAGTAGCGAATCTGATGGGGAAGACCCAAACCGCTACGTCGTTATCTATCCAGCATAGATGCAGGTTTCACGTGAAACCCTGATCGAGCGATATTTCCCTGATATCGATCGGGTTCACGCCTATGCCGCCTTCCTTGAAAGCGCTGGAATTGAGCGTGGATTAATCGGTCCCCGGGAAGCTGACAAGATCTGGGATCGCCACATCTTTAACTGCCTACCAGTCACCTCTCTTCTCAAAGAGGGCTCCATAGTCTTTGATATCGGTTCTGGGGCAGGTTTGCCTGGGATCGTTATCGCTCTGGCCCGTCCAGATCTCAAAGTTACCCTGATTGAGCCCCTTGAGCGCCGAGTTGAGTTCCTTAAGGAGGCTGTGGCAGGCCTTGATATTGAGGTAATCCGGGGCCAGGCTCAGGATGTGCGCACAACTGCCCACTATGTAACAGCTAGGGCAGTGGCCCCGTTAGAGAAGTTGAAGAAGATGAGCTGGCACCTTTTAAAGACCAATGGCTCACTGATGGCCATTAAGGGAAAATCTGCCGAGGAAGAGATGAAATCTGTGCCAAAAGCCATGCTCCACGAGGTAAATCTTGAGGGAATTGAGCTCGGACGCATAGTAGAAGTGCGCAAAGGTGCTTAACTAACCTCCGTGGATGATTCACGTGAAACAAAGAAGGTTATTGGCACACGCCGTCTGAAAGAGGCGATGGCAAAGCCAGCCTGCCTTCGAATCATCACCGTGGCCAACCAAAAGGGTGGGGTCGGCAAAACCACCACCACAGTCAACCTAGCTGCA
>JBEGPY010000060.1:0-4498 GCA_041181205.1 Actinomycetota bacterium
TTTGTTCGCTTCGAAGAATCAGTTCGCGGTTGCGATGCCTTCGTAATCCAAAGCCACACAACTCCAGTCAACAAGCAGATCATGGAACAACTCATCATGGTCGATGCACTCAAGCGCGCATCGGCAAAGCGCATCACAGTCGTTGCACCTTTTTATGGTTATGCACGTCAAGATAAAAAGAGCCGAGGACGCGAACCAATCACTGCACGGTTGATGGCAGATCTTTTCAAAACAGCTGGTGCCGATCGATTGATGTGCGTTGATCTTCATACTTCACAGATTCAAGGTTTCTTTGATGGTCCAGTGGATCATCTCTTCGCACTTCCAATGCTGGCTAACTATGTTGGTAGCAAAGTTGATCGCACACGCTTAACAATCGTCTCTCCAGACTCTGGTCGAGTACGCGTTGCAGAGCGTTGGTCAGACTTACTGGGTGGTTGCCCAATCGCATTTATTCACAAAACTCGTGATCCACGTGTGCCAAATGAATCAACAGTTGGGCGCGTAGTGGGTGATGTGCAGGGTCAAACCTGCGTAGTTATCGATGACATGATCGACACTGCCGGCACAATCACTAAAGCTGTGGAAGCACTTTTTGAAGCAGGTGCTCAAGATGTCATCATCGCTGCAACACATGCAGTGCTTTCAGGTCCAGCAGTTGAGCGCTTGAAGTCTTCGCGGGCCTCAGAAGTTGTTGTTACAAATACCCTGCCAATCTCTGAGGATCAAAAATTTGATGGACTCACAGTCCTATCGATTGCTCCACTTCTAGGCCGCGCAATCCGCGAGGTATTTGAAGATGGATCGGTCACCTCCCTCTTTGACGGTCATTCCTAAGCGGGGATTTGCTTCAAAGCGCCCCTCGAAGATATTGTTCGCTTTGTTCCGGCGAGGGTAAGAATTTACTTCCGTAATCGACGGCTTAAGGGTTTAACTCCTCATCGGAACTTTGTGCAGAGACCGAAGTTACAAAATATAAATATTTAGGGGAGATTTAAAATGGCAGAAATCAGCATCAACGGCGTTCTTCGTACCGAATTTGGTAAAGGCGCATCACGTCGTGCACGTCGCGATGGTTTGGTTCCTGCCGTCATCTACGGTCACGGTGAAAAGCCACAACACATCACGCTTCCAGCACGCGAACTTGGCGTTGCTCTAAAGCAGTCAAACGTTTTGCTAGACATCGTTATCGATGGCAAGACAGAGCTCACACTTCCAAAGGCAATTGTTCGCCACCCACTCAAGCAGATCCTTGAGCACGTCGATCTAGTTCTAGTTCGTCGCGGTGAGAAGGTTGTTGTTGCAGTTCCTGTCCACGCTATTGGTGAGCACAGCCGCGATGGAATCCTTGAGCACGTTCATAACTCAATTGAAGTTCGCGTTGAGGCAACTGCAATTCCTAGCTTCCTAGAAGTTGATATTGATGGAATGACCGCTGGTGAATCACGCTATGCATCAGATGTGAAGCTTCCAGCAGGCGTTGAACTTGAATCAGATCCAAAGACAATCGTTGTTCACTTGTCTGAGAAGTCCACAGCAGTTGAAGAGGTAGTTGCTCCAGTAGCAGCGGCAACTGATGCGGCAGCACCTGCAGAAGATGCAGAAAAGAAGGACGCTTAACCCTTACGCTTAGCGTTATGACGTGGTTGGTAGTGGGCCTGGGCAATCCAGGCGATAAATACGCTGCCACCCGTCACAACGTGGGCCAGATGGTGATCGATGAATTAGTTCGACGCCACAACGTTAAATTATCTTCCCACAAATCCCGCACACACATTGCAGCCTTTAAGTTAGGCGTTGGTGTTGAAGCACACCCAGTTATTGTTGCTAAATCACATTCATTTATGAATGAGACTGGTGGGCCAATTAAAGCCCTTGCAAATTTTTACTCTATTGAGCCACAAAAGATTATTGCCCTACATGATGAGTTAGATATTGCCTTTGCAGCTATTCGCACAAAATTAGCTGGTGGAGATAATGGCCATAACGGACTTAAATCTATGACGTCAGCTTTTGGTACCGCAGAGTATTACCGCGTGAGACTAGGTATTGGTCGGCCTATGGGTGAACAAGATCCAGCTGACTTTGTTTTGAAAGCTTTCTCCAAGGTGGAACAAAAAGATTTAGGTGAATTTATTGTTCGGGGAGCAGATGTTGTTGAGTCTTTGATAAGTGATGGCTTAGAGCGAACACAAACGCGTTATAACTCTTAATCACCAGGTCTTTTGGAACAAACCTACATATTTAACTTTGAGCCTTGCCTTCAGGTTATCCGCCCTTAGTTTGGCCATAACTTAAGAATGTGTCGATCAATGATTGTGGCTAGATTTTGCAGACGAGGCAGAATCAGTGATTGAAGCGTTTTAATGCTAACTCGAGATGCTGGTACTGAAACATTTATTGCAGCATATGTGTCATTGATGTGTGTACCGATTGGTACGGCAAGTGATCGCAAACCGATTTCTAGTTCCTGGTCTAGTAGGTACCACCCCTGAGTTCTAGCCTTCTCAATTTCAGAGTGAAGTGATTTTTTATTTGTTACTGAAAATTCGGTGAGTTTTTCTATGTGTGCCTGTTCTAGATAATCCTTAAGTTTTGTAGGGGGTAATTGCGCGAGCATCACTCGGCCCATGGATGTGTAGAGAGCGGGTAGCTTCGTTCCAACACTTAATCCAATGGTCATCACACGATTAGTCGATGCTCGAGCCACATAGACAATGTCTGGGTATTCAAGAACGGATGCCGAAACTGATTCATGGAGCTCTTCTGCCAAACCATTGAGATGTTGTTGTATGGCGTCGTTAAAGGATAAGGATGAAAGATATGAGTTTCCGAGTTCTAAAATCTTTGGACGTAAGTAAAAATATCTATTTTGATTACCGACATATCCCAAATTTGTCAGAGTAATGAGAAATCTTCGAGCCGTGGCTCTACTTAGGCCAGTAATAGTTGCAACTTCTGTCAGTGTCAGTCGCGGAGTCTCGCGATTAAAAGATTTAAGAATTTCCATTCCGCGATGTAAGGATTGGACATTTTCAGGGCGAATCGCTTTCGTTGCGGGCATCTGATCTACCAAGTCCTTTCGTGTGCCTGAATAGATACGTGTAATCCATTGACAGTGGGTGCTGAAGTTGAGTTAGATACTGTATCAAATAACGAACAAAAGTTCACTATGCGAACAACCAAGGAGGCGCAGATGACGGCTCTTTCTGTTGCGCACTCTCCCAAAGTTGTTTTCGCTCGTGGCGCACTTTCACAGATTGCAAGTGAAGTTGCAGCCCTTAATAAGAAAAGAATTCTCTTAATTAGTGATGAGAGTGCTAGCTCGCACGTGAAGAAAGTTAACGAGGAATTAGGTTCACTTATTGTTCAAAGCGTTGATCGAGTTGTTATGCACGTACCAGATGAATTTAGCGCTCCTATCGTTGCAAGCGCTCAGAAGAATGAGATTGATCTAGTCATAACTATTGGTGGCGGATCAGCAACTGGTTTGGGCAAGATCGTTGCACTAGATGCCCAGATTGATCTGATGGCTGTGCCTACAACCTATGCCGGTAGTGAGATGACAACCATCTGGGGTCGCACGCGCAATAATCAAAAATTAACTGGCCGAGATATGGCTGTGCTTGCCAAGACAACTATTTATGATCCTGAACTTACTTACTCTCTTCCACTTTCTATCTCAGCAAATAGCGGAATGAACGCTATTGCCCACGCTGTTGAAGCGCTCTATGCGCCAGATGTCACAACTGAAGTCCACGACGCTGCACTAGAAGGTATTCAAGTAATTGCTAATGGTCTGCCTCGCTTACACGCTGATATCGATGATCTGAAGGCGCGCGATGAGTTATTGCGTGGCTCAATGCTCTGCGGTTTTTCTTTGAGCAATGCAACAATGGGAATTCATCACAAAATTTGCCACACACTCGGTGGAATGTTCGAACTTGCGCACGCCCCGATGCACTCTGCGGTGTTGCCGTGGGCTGTTTTATACAACCTAAATTTTGCACAATCTCAACTCAATGAAGTCGCCAAGGTGCTTAACGCCCCTAGCGCAGATATTGGGTTGTGGGATCTTGCAAATAAGGTGGGGGCACAAACCTCACTAAAAAATATCGGGTACCCGCTCGAGAAGTCAGAAGAAGTTGCTGATGTAATATCACGCGCAACTTTTGTAAATCCACGACCAGTTGATAAACAAGCGGTGATGGATTTACTTAGAAATGCCTATGAAGGAATTCGCCCCAATGACGAATCCTAGAAAGAAAACAACCCAGATGAGGAGAGCCCAAACTATGGTTGGACGCAATAAAATAAGAACGGTTGTCGGATTACTTATTCCGGCAATGCTATTAACCGTAAGCGGTACATTGCCTGCGCAAGCTGCTACAAAGACTATCAAGATCGGTTTTGTCTCCCCTCAAACTGGCCCATTAGCTGGTTTCGGTGAAGCAGATAAGTACGTTATCGATGAGATGACTAAGTACTTTGCAAAAAA
>JBEGPY010000061.1:0-6490 GCA_041181205.1 Actinomycetota bacterium
TATATATGCCCAAGCACTTGCCAGAACCTGGCCGAGATGGTCCCAGCATTGAAGTATTAACAGAGTTAGGCGAGCTCATTGATGCTGCAGGCGGGCGCACGTTGGCGTTGTTTTCTTCATGGCGCGGTGTTGAGGCAGCAGATGCGCACTTGCGCAAAGTATTAGCAGAGCTGCCTATCAAGATTATTACGCAAAAGCGCGGAGATGCAGTGGGTCCACTAGTTGCCCGCTTTGCAAAGGATGAAACATCAGTATTACTTGGCACCATGTCGCTCTGGCAAGGTGTTGATGTGCCAGGAAATAGTTGCATCTTGGTTGCAATCGATCGCATTCCATTTCCGCGTCCAGATGAGCCGGTGATGTCGGCGCGCGCATCTCAAGCAGATGCCGCTGGCGGAAGTGGATTTATGCAGGTTTCACTGCCACGTGCTGCATTGCTTTTGGCACAGGGCACAGGCCGTCTAATCAGATCCGTTGATGATCGGGGAGTAGTCGCAATTTTGGATTCGCGCATTGTCACTAAGCGATATGGAAGTGTCCTACTTAACTCAATGCCACCGCTGTGGCGCACATCAGATAAGGCTGTGGTGCAAGATTCCCTAAAGCGCCTGAACGAGTCCCTTTAGGGCAGGCCAGGACTTTGCAAAACTAGGGTGAAGAGTTAATTCATCTACTTCATCAATTTCCACCCAGCGCACCTCATGGGATTCATCATTTACTTCGTGGGCAACTAATCCCTCCTCCGCCCGCGCAATGACAGTTTCGTACTTCCAGCTCCCATGGTCATCACAAAAAACATGGAGAGGTGTTAGTAACGCTGTATCAATTCCCGTTTCTTCTACCGCTTCACGAAATGCGCCTTCGATAGTACTTTCATGAGAATCCCTGGCACCTCCTGGGATTCCCCAGGTGTCACCGTTGTGAACCCACGGGGCTCGATGTTGCAAAAGGATTTGTGTGCCACGCACTAAAAGGATTCCAGCAGCCCCATTGAGGCCCCAGTGTTTATTGCCGCAGGCGCATTGGACCCACCCATCTCCATCGCGCGCGCTCATGAACTAAGAGTGTCACAACTATCCACAGTTAGCCCAGCGAGCACAGGCATTAGTCCCAGCACGCACTTATCGTGCCTGCACATGAAGCGCTTACTTATTCTCATCCTTTTCATCTCGCTATCCACCCCGGCCAACGCAATAGCTGATTGCACAACCACCGCGTGTGTCGATGTTTTTACACAAAATAACCAGATCATCATTACGGCTAAAAAGGGGAATGGCGGGGCAGTAGTTAAAAAGTCCACAGTAGTTGTCCCTACTCCCAAACCCACGCTGTGGTTTCCTCCCAAACCTAAAGCTGTGCCTGTTGTTAAACGCAGCTATAAACCTCGAGTGAGAGCGCAAAAAGTAGTAACTACCAGCGTGAATTTAAGTGATCGTTTAATCAAAATGGTTCCAACAGCCACCATTGCCTATCAACCAGAGTTTGAACCGTTAGTGCATGTGCCAGTTATTTTCTGGTGTGATCTGCCCACTCTTTTTCAATCTCGCGTAGACATTATTGGTGAAGTTATAGATGTGGCGCTTCGTCCTGGCTTTGCTTGGCAGTGGGGGGATGGGGAAGTTTTCCAAACCACTGAACCTGGTGCTCCTTATCCCAATCAAAAAGTCACACATACCTATAAGCGACCTGGTACGTATTACGTCACTTTGATTTCCACATGGAACGGCACCTTCAAACACAACGGTGCAACGCGTGCCATTACCGGAACTATCAAAATCCCATCTTTTGCAGTTATCACCGTGGTATCTGCTAACTCAACTTTTACGAAATGAGTAGACAATGACAACTGATTATGAAGAGCTAGAGATAGCATCCCTTCCACTTGCAAGTGATAAGGACTTTGTTGCACTGGTTACTAGCTTTAGCGTTGACCCAGATAGCCCTGATCTTTCATTCCTGCAGCGCGATGGGGCAACGGCAGTCATTGATTTAGCAACTGAGTTTGAAAAATATGGTGTGGCCAGCAATCCTGATTTAATAGCTAGGGTCATAGGGCGCCTGAGTGATATTCAAGTGCGCGACTTTGCACTTGGCACACACAGCGGTGAGAGCTTTGAAACCTATTGGCTGATGTGGCATTACTTGCTGCAAATTGCACCTAAAGGCTTTGTTGCACCCGTTGCCACATTGTTTGCAACCCTTGCCTATGAGCGCTCTGATACTCCACTTGCTTATCGATCCCTGGATCGCGCTAGCGCAGATGCCCCGGGCTACTCCTTAACGATTTTGCTGCGCAGAGTCTTTGGCTCTGGCTGGCCGGCCAGCGCCTTTGCAGCCATGCGCATAGAGCTACACCCCAAGGTCACCGCTGGGATTTTTGAGTAAGCCAAGCTCCTCTGTTATATTTCCCCCAGGTCACGAGTTCTAGTGTTTAGCCCCGGCTTACTAGACGGCAACCCTCCACCACGGTGGGGTGCTCCGGGTGAAGACCAGATCGACTCGCACAACGCAGTCGATAAGCGTGGAACACCTAATTCCACTAGTTATGTCCTTTGTTGGCATATCTATTTTTAGGTGTTCCCATAACTGGGAGGAATTACTTACATGTCAACCTTTTCACTTGAAGAAGCAGCTTTTGAAACGCGTCAAATACACACCGGACAAGTTGCTGATCCAACAACAGGAGCACGTGCACTTCCTCTGTATCAAACCACTGCATATCAATTCCGCGATACAAAACATGCAGCAGATCTTTTTGGTTTGGCAGAGCTAGGCAATATCTATACCCGCATCATGAACCCGACGCAAGATGTGGTTGAAAAGCGCATCGCATCATTAGAAGGTGGCGTTGCTGCTCTTCTTCTGGCTTCAGGTTCTGCTGCTACAACTTTTGCAGTCTTAGCCGTTGCAACTGCAGGAGATCACATCGTTTCATCAAAGTATCTCTATGGTGGAACATATAACTTGTTCCATTACACATTGCCAACATTTGGTGTGGAAGTTACTTTTGTTGATAATCCTAATGATCCTGCTGAATGGCAAAAGGCAGTTCGCCCTAATACCAAGGCGTTTTTTGGTGAGACAATCTCAAACCCAAATAATGATATTTTAGATATTGCAGCAGTGGCAAAGGTTGCCCATGAAAATCATGTGCCATTAATTGTTGATAATACTGTGGCAACTCCATATGTTATTAAGCCAATCGAATTCGGCGCAGATGTAGTTATCCACTCAGCTACAAAGTTTCTGGCCGGTCATGGAAATGCAGTAGTGGGTGCGATTGTGGATTCAGGTAACTTTGATTACGCACTGTACCCAGAGAAGTTCACAAGCTTTAATACTCCAGATCCTTCCTATCACGGCCTTGTTTATGCCCAAGCCCTAGGAGTTGGCAGTGCATTTGGTGCAAATCTGGCCTATATATTCAAGATTCGCCTGACTTTGCTGCGCGATATTGGAGCTGCAGTGAGCCCATTTAATGCATGGCTGTTGGCTCAAGGACTAGAGACGCTGACACTTCGCATGAAACAACATTTAGAAAATGCTAAAGCTGTTGCAACATGGCTTGAGAGCCACCCACAGGTTGAGAAAGTTCATTTCTCTTCCCTTCCTAGCAACTCCTATAACAAACTGGCCACCAAGTATGCACCTAAGGGTTCAGGCTCAGTCTTCTCCTTTGAAATCAAGGGTGGGATAGAGGCGGGAAAGAAGTTTGTTGAAGGCTTGAGCTTGCACTCACACGTTGCAAATATCGGTGATGTGAGATCACTAGTTATTCATCCAGCATCGACGACCCATTCACAACTATCGGCAGAAGAGTTACTCAATGCCGGTGTGAAGCCTGGCTTAATCCGTTTATCTGTTGGTCTTGAAGATATTGAAGATATCAAGGCAGATCTCACAGATGGTTTTGCTGCCGCGAAATAGATGCCACAGACAATCGCTTCGGTTACCGGGGCATGGCTTGAAGACCATGCACCCGGTGATCGGCGCTTTCTAAAGATTGGTGATGTTGGGCTTGAAGATGGTGAAGTACTCACAGATGTGACTATCGCCTATCAAAGCTGGGGCGAACTTAATAACAATAAAGATAATGCGATTTTAGTTAATCACGCTATGACTGGTTGGTCAGATGTGACTGGTTGGTGGCCGTCAATGGTGGGTCCTGGACTGCCTTTTGATACAGAGAAATATTTTGTTGTCTGTCCTAATGTTATTGGTGGGTGTCAAGGATCAACTGGGCCTTCATCGATTGCCCCTGACGGCAAAAGATATGGTTCTCGTTTTCCATCGCTGACAATTCGCGACATGGTCAATGCTGAAATTCAATTGAGTGATGCGCTAGGAATTGATAAATACTGCTTAGCCGTTGGGCCATCCTTGGGGGGAATGCGTTCATTGGAGTGGGCAGTGCAGTTGCCACACCGTGTTGGTGCAATCTGCACGATAGGTTCATCAGCAGTTGCCACCGGCGATCAGATCGGCACGAATTGCTAGGCGGATTGCCCATCTGACGTATAGAACTGAAGCTGAGATGGATATTCGCTTTGGTAGAGAACTCCAAGGTGATGACACGGGCCGCTATGCCGTGGAGTCATACCTTGATCATCAGGCCGATAAGTTGGCACATCGCTTTGATGCCAATACCTATATAGCCCTGACTGAGGCGATGATTTCCCATGACATTGGCCGAGGACGCGGAGGAGTCGTTGCCGCCCTTGAATCCATCACTATTCCTGTCGTTGCCGTCTCTATCGACACTGATCGCCTCTTTCCTGTGCGCCTGCAGGCTGAGATCGCCGACTTTGCGCCTAAAGCTGCGCCCCTTGTGAGGATTTCATCTCCATTTGGCCACGATGGCTTCCTGGTGGAAGTCGAATCTGTTGGAAATGTGATTAGGCAGGCCCTGGAATTATCTAAATAGGGGGCAAAATATCGCTTTTGGATGTGCATTTACCCCCGTGAACAAATTATAATATAGCCATCGCATCAGCGCGCTCGCTGAGAAAACCAAAGGATAATTGTGGCTGTATTTAGTGCGCTCAAAAACAAGGTGTTAAAGAAAACCGCTGCTAAAAAAGCGGCACCTGTGAAGAAAGCCGCTGCTAAAAAAGCAGCACCTGCTAAAAAGAGCGCACCAGTGAAGAAAGCTACTGCAAAAAAGAGCGCACCTGCAAAAAAGAGCGTTGCCAAAAAGGCAGTTCCTGCGAAAAAGGTAGCCCCTGCAAAGATTTCATTAAAGAAAGATTTAACGCCTAAAGATGTTCAAGCGATTGTTGATGCAAAAAATGCTGTATTGCGCCAGCATGAAGTTCTAGCAGAGCTAGAAAAGCGTGGTGTCACATCAATTAATCGTATTCCAAAGAAGACCGATAAAGATTTAGTAGATGAAGCCCGTGCATTAGCAACTAATGTGCCAGTCATTGTTGAAAAACTACGCAAAGCTGGCCTAGGTGCACCTTCACGTATTTTGAAAAAGAGTGAGTACGCACTTATTGAACAAAAGGCCACATCAGTTGGCCCACCAAAGATCGATGCTAAGACTGGTAAGGCTATCAAGGTTAAGATTGATGGCGAAGAAGTAGAGCTTGAAGAAGTAGAGCTTGAAGATGTTGAAGTTTTGATTAAAGAAGCCGTCGAGATTATTGATGGCGAAGAAGAAGATAAGGGCAACCAACCACGCGTTGTTAACTTAGCTGAAGATACTTCTGGGAATGAAGAAAATGCCTTCACATTAAAGGCCTCTGAAGAAGATGACGCCCCTGCCCAGACGGTTATGACCGCTGGTGCAACAGCTGATCCTGTGAAGGATTACCTCAAGCAGATTGGCCGCGTTGCACTCTTGAACGCAGAGCTTGAAGTGGAGCTTGCTACACGCGTAGAAGCAGGTCTTTTTGCTGAGGCAAAGATTAAGGATGAGAAAAAGATTGAAAAGAAGTTAAAGCGCGAACTTGAATGGCTCGTTGAAGATGGAAAGCGCGCAAAGAATCACTTGCTCGAAGCTAACCTTCGCCTTGTTGTTTCACTTGCAAAGCGCTACACCGGTCGTGGAATGCTTTTCCTTGACCTTATTCAAGAAGGTAACTTAGGTTTGATCCGTGCCGTTGAGAAGTTTGACTACACAAAGGGCTATAAGTTCTCCACCTATGCCACATGGTGGATTCGCCAGGCTATTACCCGTGCCATGGCTGACCAGGCCCGCACCATCCGTATTCCTGTGCACATGGTGGAAGTTATTAATAAGTTGGCACGTGTTCAGCGCCAGATGCTTCAAGATCTTGGTCGCGAACCGACCCCAGAAGAGTTAGCTAAAGAGCTGGATATGACACCTGAAAAGGTGGTCGAAGTTCAAAAGTATGGCCGCGAACCAATTTCACTTCACACACCACTGGGTGAAGAAGGCGATAGTGAGTTCGGTGATTTGATTGAAGACTCTGAAGCCGTTGTTCCAGCTGATGCGGTGTCATTTACATTGCTGCAAGAGCAGTTG
>JBEGPY010000062.1:0-4476 GCA_041181205.1 Actinomycetota bacterium
TTTTACAGATAGAGCCTCAATCTTTGCTTGGGCTGGATCGTAAACACCACATGGAAGATCGCAGTGTGCGTAGACAGTTGTCTTTGGTGCAAACATGTTTCTCCCCTTGTGAGCCTTCGATGGATGTTTAAGGCTCGTAAGTGCGAGACTACCGCCCATGAGCAAATTTGGCACAGTTAAGGTATCTGGAGGCTCCATGCTTCCCGCATACCGAGATGGGGATTGGCTCTTTGTGAGTTGGATTGAAGGGGCGGCGGGGTTATCTGCGGTTGGAAAATCAATCATTGGCAAGGTCGTTGTTATAGAACGTGAAGAGAAACCCGGAATCTTTTTAGTTAAGCGCGTGCAGAAATTTCATAGTGACAAGTACTGGGTTGAGGGCGATGCGCGTGAGAGCACTGATTCACGAATATGGGGTTGGATAGCAGCCGAAGAGATTATTGGTGTGGTTCTATTTCGCTACAAGCGAGGCAAAAAACTCGTTTAGCGAGTGAAAGCTTCGAGCATAAGCGCTTTTTGCTCATCTTCATGCAAGTGATGATTTCCAGTTGCAGGTGCAGCAGTTGCTCTACGAGAAATACGTCGCAAAATGCGTGAACCAAATCCATGACCACCATGTTGTTCTGAAGTGCGAAGTGCAATGTGTGACCATGGACCTTGATTTGCAGGTTCATCTTGCACCCACAACAAATTAGCATGTGGATGCTTATTAGCTTCTACGACCATTTCATCAACTGGCAGTGGATACAAAAGCTCAACACGAACAATTGCAGTTGAGGTTTCACCCAGCTTGGTGCGCTCTGCAACTAGATCGTGATAGACCTTGCCAGAGCAGAAGATAACGCGAGCGGCGTTACTAACTGAATCATCGGCAATGACTGGCTGGAAATGTCCTGAAGTAAAATCACTTAAAGCAGATGCTGCAGCCTTTAAGCGCAACATAGATTTAGGTGTGAAGACAATCATTGGTCGGCGGGCAGGGTTCTTTGCATGCCAGCGCAGTAAGTGGAAGTAAGAAGCAGGAGATGATGGCTGAGCCACAGTCATGTTTTGCTCTGCGCATAGTTGCAAGTAACGCTCAATACGTCCTGATGAGTGATCTGGTCCTTGGCCTTCATAACCATGTGGCAAGAGCAGAACAACGGAAGAGCGCTCACCCCACTTTTGAAGTGCTGAAGAAATAAACTCATCAATAATCGTCTGTGCACCATTGGCAAAGTCTCCGAATTGGCCTTCCCATAGAACAAGGGCTTCTTCGCGCTCAACGCTATAGCCATATTCAAAGCCCATTGCTGCATATTCGCTCAGCAGTGAGTCAACAACAAAGAAGTGATTTTCATCAGAGATTAATGCACGAAGTGGTGTCCACTCATTTCCATTTTCCTTATCAACAATGACTGCGTGACGGTTAGAGAAAGTTCCACGTCGTGCATCTTGACCAGCTAGGCGGATGGGACGGCCCTCTTTAAGAAGTGAACCAAATGCCAACATTTCTCCAGTTGACCAATCAATGGATGCATCATTGAGTGATTCAACGCGCTTAGCCAACTGTGGTGAAAGCTTTGGATGAACGTTAAAGCCCTCAGGAGTTGCGATTTGAGTGGCTGCAATCTCACGAGCTAACTCTTCTGGAATTGAAGTAACAATTGTGTTTGCATCCGGTGCAACTGGTGCCTTGAAGTTTGGATTCGTTTCGGCGCTCAAGTTATTAACTGCAGCAAAGACGGCTTCCAACTGAGTTTGGTAATCGCGTGCTACTTCTTCTGCTTCTGCAACAGTAATATCACCGCGACCAATAAGTGCTTCGGTATAAAGAAGGCGTGTTGAGCGCTTTGCATCAATGAGTTTGTACATCAAAGGCTGAGTAAAGCTTGGCTCGTCACCTTCATTGTGACCACGACGTCGGTAGCAAACCATGTCAATAACAACATCTTTTTTGAACTCTTGGCGATATTCAAAAGCTAAACGAGCAATGCGAACACACGCCTCTGGATCATCACCATTAACGTGGAACACAGGTGCCTGAATAATCTTGGCAAAATCTGTTGAATAACGTGAAGAACGAGCTGCACTGGGTGCAGTAGTAAAGCCCACCTGGTTATTGACGACAATATGAATGGTTCCACCTGTTCGATATCCAGCTAACTGTGACATCTGAAGAACTTCAGCGTTCACGCCTTGTGCGGCAAAGGCTGCATCTCCGTGGAGCAAAATAGGCAGGATTGAATATGCATTTTTAATATTGAGGCGATCCTGCTTAGCGCGAACAATGCCCTCTAGAACTGGGTTTACGGCCTCTAAGTGTGAAGGATTTGCAGCTAAATAAATCTTTGTTGTTGCACCAGAGTGCGCGGTGAAAACACCTTCAGTACCTAAGTGATACTTAACATCCCCAGATCCTTGGACTTGATTGTCTGCATAATGACCTTGGAACTCTTGGAAGATTTGTCCGGCAGATTTTCCGGCGATATTTGCCAAGACATTGAGGCGTCCTCGGTGTGGCATTCCAATACACACTTCATCCATCTTTATTTCAGCCGCCGATGAAATCACTGCGTCAAGTAGTGGAATAACAGATTCGCCACCTTCTAGTGAGAAACGCTTCTGCCCAACAAACTTGGTCTGTAAGAAGTTCTCGAAAGCTTCGGCGCTATTGAGCTTGTAGAGAATACGAAGTTGCTCTTCACGTGGAAAATTTTGTACTCCAACTTCAACCCGCTCTTGAATCCATGTGCGCTCTGCTGGGTCATCGATATACATATACTCAACACCGACTGTGCGACAGTATGAGTCACGCAATATTCCAAGGATCTTTCGTAGCAACATGAACTTCTCGCCGCCAAAACCACCAGTTGCAAACTCACGGTCTAGATCCCACAGAGTTAATCCATGGTTTTGAACATCTAAATCTGGATGGTTGCGCTGAACATATTCAAGAGGATCAAAATCAGCCATTAAGTGGCCATTAGTGCGATATGCCTGGATTAACTGCTGAATGCGAGCTGTCTTATCAATCTCTTCATCATGGACAAACTCTTTATCTGCCGCCCATCGAATTGGCTCATATGGGATATGCAGGGCTGTGAAGATTTCATCATAGAAACCATCTGCTCCTAGAATGTATTCATGCATTCTGCGCAGGAAATCACCTGAAGTTGCGCCTTGAATAATGCGGTGATCGTAGGTACTTGTGAGAGTAACGACCTTGCTTATCGCAAGTCGTGCCAGAGTTTCTTCGCTAGAGCCCGCGAACTCTGCTGGGTAATCCAACGCTCCAACCCCCAGAATCAAGCCCTGTCCTTGAACAAGGCGCGGCACAGAGTGCACTGTCCCAATTGTTCCTGGATTAGTAATAGACATTGTTGTGCCAGCAAAATCTTCAACAGTTAGAGAACCATCACGTGCCTTTTTAACTACTTCTTCATATGCGCTTCTAAACTGAGCAAAATCTAAAGACTCACACCCTTTAACTGAAGGAACCAAGAGCTGGCGTGATCCATCAGGCTTAGCTAAATCAATAGCAACTCCAAGGTTGATGTGTTCAGGTTTTCCAATTGCTGGCTTTCCATCTAATTCACCAAAGAATGCATTCATCTCTGGCATCGCACGAACTGCCTTGATCATTGCATAAGCGATGATGTGGGTGAATGAAACTTTTCCACCACGAGCACGCTTCATGTGATTATTAATCACAATGCGGTTATCAATCATTAATTTGGCAGGAACTGCGCGCACTGACGTTGCAGTCGGAACTGAAAGTGATGCCTCCATGCTTTGCACAACGCGGGCAGAAACTCCGCGGATTACTTCAAGAGTTGAAGCACTTGGTGTGATTAAAACTGGTGCTGGTTTAACAACTGGATCAGCAGGCTTAGGTTGTGGCGCAACACTTTCACGCACGATTGGCTGAACGTGCGGAACTGGTGCAGCAACCTCAACAGGTGGAACTGGAGCTTTTTTCGAAGCCTTTGGGACAGGTGGAACACCCTTTGAAACTGGAGTGGATGAAGCTGTAGCAGGAGTTCCTGGTTTATTGTTTTTAAAGTACTCAACCCACGCAGGGTCTACAGAAGAAGGATCCTGCAGATAGTGCTCGTACATTTCATCGACGAGCCAATCATTTGCACCAAAATCCTGTGCCGACACTGGCGAACTCCTTCTGGGCGTTAATTAGGTAAAGCCTATAGCCATGCGAGGCTGGCTTAAACTAATACACTGCTGCACAGGCGCGAGATATGCCACAAAATCACTGCATTTACACCTAGGCCAGATTTTCAAGGCTCCTAGAGCCCTACGGCACGTTCAATCTCAGTCACGGCATCGGAAATATCTTGAACCACGACCACCTCTTTGCATTCATCTTGGTTCCACCCAGGTCCACCCAGAACCACTCTGGGCATCGGTCGAATAGATGGGATGTCTTTGAAAAACTTAGGATCAGCGTTTTTAGGAAGCTGTGCCCATAAGAACACCGCA
>JBEGPY010000063.1:0-6608 GCA_041181205.1 Actinomycetota bacterium
TGACACCTTTGCAACTATGTCACCATGAACTGCCATGGCACCACGAGAACCCAATTTAATGACAACGAGAGGTGTGTAAGCAGTTAAATTCTTTTCAGCGGTCTCAACATCTTTTGAATCACCAAGATAAAGAGCCTCTTCAGAGTTGAGCAGAATTCCATCCATCAGTTTGACCCAGGACAAAACTTCATCGCGAGAAACTATCTTCATGGCCCCAGTAGTCGTTGGATCAAAATAAATTGGCTTTCCAGCAGCTTTTATCTTTGCAATCATTGAAAGAACGGCCTCGCGGCTGCGAAAATCTAGTAATGCATAACCACTCACATACACACCATCTACATCATCTAAGGGTGGCAAATCACTTACCTCAAGATCTGCATTAGCCCCGTTATCTGGAAACATCGTGCGCTCTCCATTGGAATCAACCAAGATCACGACCACACCAGTGGGGCGTCCTGAGTGCATCAAATTCATGTGTTCTACACCGTATTTATCTAAATCCGAGATAAGAGCAAAACCAACGGGATCATTGCCAACACGGGCTACTAACTGAGCTTTTGAGTGTGTGCGAGTAATCCATGTTGAAACATTTGCAGCTTGTCCGCCTGGGTGACTTGAAATTCTGCTGGCAGTGTCATTGCCATAGTTAATAGGCTCTTTTAGCTGCGAAATAACATCCAGTGCTAAATCGCCAATACACAAAATCTTTTTCATTTAAGCGCCATCGCAATATCTGCAGCTAGTGCGCAGTTGGACTTAATGATTTCAGTATTAATGGCGAGGGATTCACCTTTGCTGGCGGTGTGGAAATGCTCAAGTAAGTATGGTGTTACATACTTGCCATCAATTCCATCACGGGCAGCATGTGCAAGGCCTGATGCCAAAATCTCATCATGGCGGAGCTTGTCCATCTGCTTTTCAACTGGGTTGGTAACGATCAAGGCATGACTTGCAGTTGAAACCTGACCACGGGCTTTAATGATTGCGGCAACCTCTTGGGCTGAATCAACGCGGTGTTCAATCTCAAAGCCTGAATCAGTTAAGTAGAAACCAGGGAAGCGGTTGGTTTTATAACCCACAATGCCAATTGCTAGTGTTTCAAGGCGCTCTAAGGTGGCATGAACATCCAGAATTGATTTCACCCCAGCACACACAACGGTTATATCGAGTTGTGAGAGCGCAGTAAGGTCCGCGGATTCATCAAATGATTCATTCGCACCTCTATGAACCCCACCAAGACCGCCAGTTGCAAATACTTTGATTCCTGCAATTGCTGCGATATGAGCTGTGGCTGCAACTGTTGTTGCCGCACTTTTGCCTTGAGCGATGATGATTGCTAAATCTCGGCTTGATGCTTTTGAAATATCATCACGATTGGCTATGGCATCTAATTCATTGGCTTCAAGACCGATATGAACAACGCCATCAAGGAGTGCGATTGTGGCTGGGACGGCGCCGCGCTGGCGAATAATGCCTTCGCACTCTTTTGCAACCTCAAGGTTGGATGGCCGTGGCATTCCATGGCTAATAATCGTAGATTCGAGTGCAACGATGGGGGTTCCAGCTGCAATTGCAGCAGAAACCTCAGTTGAATACTTAATTGCACTCTTCATGGGTCAACCTTAGCCGATGTAATGAGAAGATATGAACGTGCATTTGTCCCAGATAACTCCATCGATCTTTACATCCGTGGGCGTGAACTTCTATTTCTTATCGATGGTTTTGGCGCAGATGTCATTGAAAAATACGGTGACGCTATGCCCACTATTGCCCGGCTCACAAAGTTTTCAACAATAAATACTTCATTTCCATCAACTACTGCGACATCGCTAGCAACACTTATGACTGGTGAATTGCCTGGTGTGCACGGAATGTTGGGTTACACCGTGCAAGTCCCACGCAGCGGTGGTCGCATCCTTAACGCTCTTAAATGGGATGAGCGCGTTGATCCTATGAACTGGCAGCCAGTGCCAACGCTATTTGAGCGCGCAGTTGCTGAAAACATTAACGTCACACATGTTGCAGCTAAGCGCTATGAGAACTCAGGGTTTACACGAGCAGTCTTTCGCGGTGCTAACTACAAAGGTGCAAATGTCACAGCAGATTTAATTGCAGAGACTAAAGCTGCGCTGCAAAAGACACCATCTTTTGTTTATCTCTATGTCAATGATCTAGATGCGGCTGGACACAGTGATGGTGTCGGGAGTGATAAGTGGTTAGCGGCACTTTCTGTCATTGATCAGTTGTTTTCAAACCTGATGAAAGAGATGCCGCATGGCACGCGCATTTGGCTCACTTCAGATTAATCCGTTATTAGAGGGTGTGGCTGTCATTGCAGGGGAACCAAGAGCCAGACATCTTTATCTCTCACCGGATAATGACAGCGTTGCTGCCCGTAGTGAATTAGCCAGCAGATGGAAAGAGTTCTTAGGTTCTAAGGCAACGGTTCTAACCCGGGAAGAAGTAGTTGCTACCAACCTCTTTGGTAGTGAAGTAAGTGCTGATGCACTAGATCGCATGGGTGAAGTTATTGCTATTGCCCAAGGGGGAGTTGTTCTACTTGATCCAGAGCGCGCTGAAAAAGAAGGTGCGATGGTTGGCCATCATGGTGGTGATAGTCAGATTGAATCTCAGGTGGGGTTGTTTACTGCAGCTTTGAGTTAAAGCCACTCGGATTTTCTAAATTTGTAGAATAAGAAGGCGCTTAAGGATGTAATTCCCACCAAGAGAAGTGGGTAGCTAAATTTCCAGCGAAGTTCAGGCATAAAATCAAAGTTCATCCCATAAATTCCAGCAATCATTGTGGGCCCGGCAGCAAGTGCTACCCAGGCAGAGATTCGTCGAACATCTTCATTTTGACGTACTTGGATATGAGCTAAGTCTGCTTGTAGCGCTGAGGAGAGGAGCGAATCCATACCAGATGCGTGCTCGCATGCTCGTTGCAAATGATCGAGGGTATCTCTAAAGAAGGGTTTGAGTAGATGGGGAGTTGGTTGGTAAGTTTCTGAAACTAATTTTTGAAGTGGAATGACAAGTGGTTCTATAGCATGCCGATACTCAATTATTTCGCGCTTAAGGAAGTAGATTTCTTGAGAAAAAGTTTGTCGCGTTCCACCAAAGACTTTATTTTCGAGTTGAATAACATCATTTTCTAACTCAGTAGCAATCGTTGTGTAGCCATCGATTACTCGGTCAACCACGGCGTGCAAGACAGCAAAAGGACCTTGAGTAAGAAAGTCAGGTCGTGCCTCTATTTCATGGCGAACTGAGGCCAGAGGTGAACCTTCACCGTGACGCACAATGACGATGAAATGGGGATCAACAAAACACATTAATTCACCAGTCGTGATTTCACTTCGAGATTCATTGTAAAAAACAGTTTTTAAAACAAAGAAAGTTAGCCCGCCGTACTCTTCAATTTTGGGGCGCTGCTGAGCGGAAACTGCATCTTCCACAGCTAGTTGGTGGAAGTTGAGCTCACCAACTACGTGGTCAAACTCTTCTTGTGTCGGACTAGATAATCCGACCCAAACAAAGCCTCCATCTTTACGGGCTTCATCTACAAAATCGGAGATATCCCCAGAATCTTTTACGCGGATTCCATTTTGATAGAGAGCGGAATCAACAATCATTTCTTACTGATCTTCAGTAGGTTTAATGCCGAACATAATTTCATCCCAACTTGGAACCTTTGCACGTGCAACAATTCCATCACGGGCAGCCTCATCATCTGGCAGTTCGCGAATCACGGCTAAGCGTGGAACTTCTGGCATAGGGGTGATGTCTTCACGCAAGGAAGGGTGATTTGCATCTGAGTAAACAAGTCCAGGTGTTGGCATCTGGCGTGGTGGTGGCTCATCGCCCATCATCCAGCGCGCATTTTCATCCATTGATGTAAGAACACGACGAGTGGTGTCAAAGTTCCATTGCGCAATTCCCACACCGCTGGTGTTTGGATAATGCAGTTCAACTGTCCATGTTCCATCTTCATGGCGCCATGTGGTCCACGACAGATCTGAAAGATCGATATTTCGTGGGGCAAGACGAGAAACAACTACACCTAATAAGTTAACTGGATCGCGGCTTCCTTCTTTGCGAACTGAAACTTGTTGAGCTTGATCAATGATGTAGATGCGCTCTTGCAAGATTGGGCCAGAGAAGCGTTCGATTTTTTCTAATGGAATATTATTTTCGCGAGCTAACTCTTCTGCTAACTCACCAGCACGCAAGCGACGCTGAATCTCTTTGATAGAAATTGTGTCGCTTTCTTGTTCTGGAACTGCTGAAAGACGAGGTTGATTGACTGTGGCGCGCAAAGTGTCGCTAATACGAACAGTGAACTCATTGCCATCATTATCCTGCAGGGACAAGTGAGTACCTTCCTCACTCTTGCCATTTAATCGAAGCTCAGTCACGGTTCAGAGAGTAATGGATGAGCCCCTTATAAAGGCGAAAGTAGGGCAGTGTGGCTAATAATGCTGCACACATAAATCCCAGAGGCACCCAGAAAGCGTTTTGTGCCCCATAGGTATCGATGACCCATCCACCAAGGGCGCTAGAGATTGCACCACCTAATGGCATGCCTGCCACGACCCATGTAAAAGATTCAGTGATCTGTTCACTAGGTACTGCTTCTTGCACAACGCCGTAGGCATTTACGATCAATGGCGCGATAGCAAAGCCGTTAAAGAAGAGCGCGGTAGCTAACCAGAATATTGAATCCACAAATATAAATGGAATTGATAGAACGGTCAGCGCCGTTAAAAAGATGAGGAAGCGGCCGACATAGGGGGTTTTCCATTTTACTAAGCCATTGATAAGGGCCATGACGGCGCTTCCAGATGCCCACAAGCCCAGTAGTAAACCCGAATGTGATTTTTGCCCTTGGCTTTCGGCAAATCCAACGACAGTAATTGCGATTGCACCAAAGAATCCACCGGTGAAAGTTGTGGCAAGTGCAATTGCCTGAACGATAGGTATTCCAATAACTGGGGGATGCGGATCCTTTACTCGCACTGGTGAAGGTGGTGGTTCAGTTGCTCGTTGCATTGCAAAGAGAGGCAGTCCTATAGACATCAAAATCATTCCGGCAATTAATCCGGCCGCAGGTGCAATCGATGTAGCACATGCCGTGGCAGTAATGGGACCAACGATGAAAACAATCTCATCCATCAGCGCTTCATAGGAGTAAGCGGTATTGACTACATGCTTATCTGCTTCATCTTCAGCAGTGGTTGATTTATCCGGACTTAAGACGTGAAGCCATCTCCTGCGCACCAAGCCACCAGTATTGATTGCAGCAAGTTCAGCCACAATGATGGATACAAACCAGGTCCAGACCGGTGCTCCATTCATCACGAGGGCAATGAAGAGTGAAAGGCCAATGATCTTCATTGGCACGACTCGTATTAACATTTTTCGTTGCCCGATGCGATCTGCAAGCCTTGACCAAAATGGGTTCGCAATTGAAATGACGATGGATGCAACCGCGCTGAGCGCCCCAGCTAATGCATAGGAATCACTGACTGCAACAACAATAAAAATGAGCGCTAATGAATCCATAGAAACTGGCATTCGGCCTATAAGGCCTGAAATAGAAAACTTCATCGCTCCCGGAGTGCGAAACAGGGTTGTATATGCCGAGAACATGTGACACATCCTATGGCAGGGTTAGGATGTGCTCGTGAGTATTAGTGATGAACTATTAGCGCTGGCTTTGGATATTGCCAAGCAAGCTGGCCGTCTATTGGTTGATCGTCCGGCTTCTTGGGAGTTGACTTCCAAATCAACTGCAATTGATATTGCAACACAGATGGACATTGCAAGTGAAAAACTCATAGTCAACGCCATTCTTGCAGCCCGCCCAGATGATGGAATCATCGGTGAAGAGGGTTCGGATAGGGTGAGCACATCCGGTTACACATGGGTCATTGATCCAGTGGATGGAACCGTTAATTACTTCTATGGCCTACCTGGTTGGAACATCAGCATTGCCGTTAAAGATGCGCAGGGCACAGTGGCAGGAGTGGTGCATGCACCCACTATTGATGCGACATGGCATGCAACCCGTGGTGGTGGTGCTTTTTTAAATAATCTGCCTATTTCCTGCAACGAACCTATTGAGCTAAACCGAGCTTTGATAGCAACTGGTTTTGCATATGATGTGAAAAATCGTGCTAACCAACTTGATTTAATAAATCAGTTGCTTCCAAAGATTCGAGATATTCGCCGAATGGGCGCCGCTGCAACTGATCTGTGTTGTGTGGCAACAGGAATGGTGGATGGTTATTTAGAGACAGGATTAAAGGAGTGGGATTTAGCCGCTGGTGCTCTGATTGCTACTGAGGCTGGGGCGATTGTGACCACGCATTCTTGGCGGGGGATGGAGTTAACTGTGGCTGGCGGTGCCCACCTGCATATCGCGCTCATGCGGGAGATCCCCGCCTAGATCTACCCGATTTAGGCTCAAGGCCCCTTCTGTGGCAAGATACGCAGTCTGCACCTGCCACAGCCGGTGCTTAATAGATAAAGATAAAAAAGGACGAATTCCATGAACATTCTTGACGCCGTAGATGCAGCATCGCTGCGCAAAGACATCCCACAGTTTC
>JBEGPY010000064.1:0-4431 GCA_041181205.1 Actinomycetota bacterium
TTCAACTTGGCTCATAAGTAAACGCATGGGTTAAGTATAAATGCTTTATGCCGTTGCTGCTGCCACACCAAATGGCTCTAAGTACTGCACCCACCGTGAATTAGTTTGGCCAGTTCCAAGGATTCTCCATGCTGCGCCAACTGGCTCGCGTGGAAGTTTGCGCAATCTCCAGCCAATTTCTTTGAGCTGCTTATCTGCCTTTAAGTGATTGCACTTATGACATGCAGAAACTACGTTCTCCCAATTGTGACCACCACCACGACTACGTGGAATGACGTGATCAATAGATGTGGCAGGTGCGGTGCAATAAACACAACGTCCACCATCTCTGGCAAAAATTGCCCGGCGCGATAGAGGAACTGCATGGCGATAAGGAATGCGAACAAACTTATTGAGGCGAATAACTGAGGGAAGTTCTATTTCACCGCCGGAGAAATGCAGGACAGATCCGGAATCTTCAATCATGGTTGCGCGGTGGTTGAGCACAAGGATGAGGGCACGGCGTTCAGTTATGACACCTAGTGGTTCATAGGTGGCATTGAGCACCAGCGTCCGAGACATCGATTTCCTCTTCCTTTGCCTTAAGCAATTGGTTTATCTTGCCCCAAAACACCCGAACGCGTGGGTATTGACTAGCGATATTTAGGTAAAGATTTGGATAAAATCTGACTTCTATGAACGATTCACTGCAAAGCGCCCTGGACTGGATAAGCGGAACCCCCCTGCGGGTGGCCATCATCCTTATCTCGGCCATGATTTCCCAGGCCTTCGGAACCCGCGCAATTGATCGGGCAATGAATCGATTAGCAACAGCTGATCTTGTCCCTGGTCCGCGCAATATCGTTGCCCGTCAAAAAGAGCGCGCTCGCACTATTGGTGGAGTTCTATCCAGCACTTTAAAAACTCTTATCTGGGTTGTTGCAGTCGGTATGGCTTTAGGTGAGTTTGGTTTTAACTTAGGACCTTTGATTGCATCTGCTGGAATTTTAGGTGTGGCACTAGGTCTTGGTGCACAGACTCTTGTTCGAGATGTTCTCTCTGGAATCTTTATGTTGGTTGAAGATCAATATGGTGTTGGCGACCAGGTAGATGTTCTAGAAGTTCAAGGTGTTGTTGAAAAAGTCGGTTTGCGTGTGACATGTGTGCGCGATAAAAAAGGAACGCTGTGGTATTTAAGAAATGGTGAAATTCTAAAAGTTGGAAACCAATCTCAATCTGGTTGATTGACCATGGCAGCTGCTGCCATCTCTAGATAGGTCCACAACTGCTCGCGAAGTTCTGGCTTCATCTCCACACCATCAATGGCTGTGCGCATGGCCTTTAGCCAGGCATCATGTGCTGCGACATTGATATGAAACTCGGCATGGCGCATGCGAAGACGTGGATGTCCGCGGTTTTCTTGGTAGGTAGTTGGTCCGCCCCAATACTGTTCAAGAAACCATTGCAAGCGCAGCGCTGCTGCCTTTAAATCACCCTCTGGATACATCGGACGCAAAATCGGATCGAGGGCCACCTGGGCATAGAACTGAGACACTAAATCGGTAAAGAAAGCTTCACCGCCTATTTCTTCATAAAACGTACTCATGAACTAAGGCTAGCCAATTCTTTTCCATTAGTTTTCAATCTTTATAATCCTTTGTGAAGCGATAGCTAAGGCTATAACTGGAATCGCTGCAAATAAACATAACCAACCATAACTTAAGCTCCCGATAATCACACCGGCGATTGCTCCCCCGCCAGCGCCAGCTAAGTTCATCACTAAATCACTAGCCCCTTGGGATGCTGGACGCATTTCAACTGAAACTGATTCAGAGAGAAAAGCAGAGCCTGCGATGAGTGTGCAGGACCAACCCAGGCCAAGTAAAAACAAACCAATTCCAAGTCTTACCGCATCATCTGCTGCAGCAGTTCCTGCAACCAACGTTGATAACAACAGAATTGTCACGCCAATTTGGATAACGCGCACACGCCCAAGGCGATCACTTAAGGAACCAACTATTGGTGAAAATGCATACATTCCCAAAACGTGCACGCTAATGACAAAACCAATGATGCGAAGTGAAACATCAACATGCTTCATGTGAATAGGCGTCATCACCATCACTGAAACCATTGCCACATGCCCAATTGCAATGGCGCTAATAGCAAAGAGAGCTTTGGGATTAGAGCGAATATGGGAAAGGGCGGCTTTAGTGGAGCCTTTATGTTGTTTTACATTCGCCTGTTTTTCAGCTACCAAGTAAGGATCGGGGCGAAGGAAGAGTTGAATGACTACTGTTGCAAATATCAAAGTGGCAGCAGAGATCATGTATGGACCAACTAATGCCGGCAGATTGAAGCGCTCTGCCAAACGACCTGCTGGATCCATCAAATTAGGACCAGCAACTGCGCCAATAGTTGATCCCCAAACTACAAATGAGAGTTGTTTTGCGCGGGTTTCATCAGTTGCTAAGTCAATAGCTGCAAAGCGGGCTTGGTAGCCAGATGCAGATGCTGCTCCGACTAAGAAGGTTCCTAGCAACATGAAAAAGATATTTTTATGTGCCCCACCAACGATTGCACTCACTGAACCAACAACTCCAGCCACATAACCAACAGAGAGTGAGAGCCTGCGACCACCACGAGCAGTTAAACGTGCAAGTGGTAGTGCCATAGCAGCTGCGCCTAGAACAGAGAAAGTCTGAGCGAGCCCAGCTAATGTTTCAGAATCGGTAATGGAGGAAACCAAAAGCGAACCCGCGGCAACCGTTCCTGCAACTCCCACACCATTTAGGACTTGGGCAGTTGCAAGAGTTCGAACTACTTTCTGTTGCAGCGCTGTATTTGGCATTAAGAAACTATTCTGACCCAAACAGCGGTATCAGTGGGCAATGTGTGAGCAGTTATTGGCCCACTTGAAACTAATACTTGGGAGTTAGAAGGAAGTTGGATAGGTGCACCAAAGTTGATGTAACAAGCAAAATTGCCAGGACGCGCAAATGCCACAACATCGGCGCCCGCTTCAATCCACTCCATAGTTCCATCGCCTAAGCCTTCTTCGCCTTTGCGAATCGCTAAAGCGCTTCGATACATAGACAGAGTTGAACCTTCAACACCATCTTGTGTATCAACTGCGTATTTGCCCCACCATGGCGATTGTGGCAACCATGCTTGCTCTGGCTTTAATGACGCGTTAGTTGAAAAACCAAAAGCTCCAGCTGAATTGGAAGTCCATGGCATTGGAACACGGCAACCATCGCGGCCGCGATCTAAATAACCACTCATCTTCCAACGTGGATCTGTTAAGCGATCCTCTGGAATATCGCGCACTTCAGGAACAGCAAGCTCTTCGCCTTGATATAAATATGTTCCACCAGGTAATGCAAGTGTCATAAGCGCTGCGCTTCGAGCGCGCAATGTGCCACGTGCAATGTTGAGCTTCTTAGGATCTCCTTGGCGTAAAAACGTTGTATCACCATGATTAGTGAGCCCAAGATCTAAGCGATCCACAGAGCGCACAACATCGTGATTATTAAATACCCAAGAAGTAGGTGCACCCACTTCTCTGAGTGCATCAATAGAGTTATTAATCTTTGTTTTAATCTCTTTGGCATCCCATAGCGTTGTGAGCATCTCAAAGTTAAATGAGTTTTGTAGTTCATCTGATCGCACATATCTAGCAATGCGCTCTGATGGACTTACCCATGCTTCAGCTACAGCCATGCGATCTCCTGGATATGAATCAAGGATTTTGCGCCATGCGCGATAAACATCGTGCACGCCTTCTTGATCCCAGAAAGGTTTGTGCTCTGTGCCCAGCATTGATGCCGCTGGATCTTTTCTAATATCTGGTAATCCTGCTTCTTTAAACATTCCATGGGCAACATCGATACGAAATCCTGCAACGCCGCGATCTAGCCAGAACTTTAAAACATCTTCTAAGTGCGCAGCTACTTCTGGGTTCTCCCAGTTAAGGTCAGGTTGTTCAACAGCAAAAAGATGTAAATACCACTGGCCTGCTTTTCCATCGGCTTCAATCACACGCTCCCATGCACAACCGCCAAAGACTGCTTCCCAGTTATTTGGTGGCAAATCCCCGTTAGGGCCTTTGCCTTCGCGGAACATATAGCGATCGCGCTCTGGTGAACCAGGACCTGCCCTAAGCGCTGCTTGAAACCATTTGTGATCACTTGATGTGTGGTTAGGAACAATGTCAACGATTAACTTAATTCCAACTTCAGTTGCTTCTTTAATCAGCTGCTCTGCTTGAGCAAGAGTTCCGTAGTCAGGTTCGATATCCATATAGTCAGAGACGTCATAACCGTGATCATGTTGAGGTGATGGATACCAAGGAGAAATCCAAATCGCATCAATGCCAAGTTCTTTTAAATATGGAAGACGTGAGCGAATACCTTCAACATCGCCAATGCCATCACCATTTGAGTCAGCATA
>JBEGPY010000065.1:0-4417 GCA_041181205.1 Actinomycetota bacterium
GAGCTTCTCATTGGAGGGTGTGCGGCATCAGAGCTGGTTTCTACCTTTGGTACTCCAGCTCTGATTATTGATGAATCAGCATTAAGAGATAACGCACGGCGCTATCTAGATGGATTGCGCAGTAGATGGCCCAACTCTGAAGTTATCTGGGCCTCCAAATCACTTCCACTGACTTCTGTGTTTCGCCTCATTGGTGAAGAAGGTCTGGGAGTTGATGTTGCCGGTGGCGGTGAGCTGGTGATGGCGCTGGCTGCAGGGGTTAATCCAGCGAAAATTGTGATGCATGGAAATGCAAAAACCGATGATGAGATTGAAATGGCCATCAAGGCCGGAGTTGGCACCGTTGTTATAGATAACTTTGATGATATTGATCGACTGGAGCGAATCGTAAAAGGTGAGCAAGGTGTCTTGGTGCGAATCATCCCTGGCATTTTGCCGGATACTCACTCGGCCAATGCAACTGGCCAAGATGATTCAAAATTTGGCTTATCTATTAGTAATGCAAAAACTGCAATAGAGCGATTGAAGGCAAGTAAGAAACTTAGACTAGATGGCCTGCATCTACATCTTGGTTCACAAATTATGTCGACCGCACCTTTTATTCAATCCATAGAGGCCATAGCCTCACTGGGAGAGTTTGCAGTCTATGACTTGGGTGGTGGGCTTGGCGTGAGATACACATATGAAGATAGTCCGCCAAGTGTCGAAGAGTATCTTGATGCATTAATTAATACTGCCCGTAAATTCTTACCACCAACTGCCAAGATTTTAATTGAACCTGGTCGCTCGATGGTTGCTGATGCAGCTATCACTTTGTATACAGTTGTAACGGTTAAACGCTCTGCGCGCACATTTGTAGCTATCGATGGTGGAATGGCCGATAACTTAGAAGTCTCTCTCTATGGGCAAAGATTTGAAGCAACGGTAGCCAATCGTGTTGGCGGCGGAGATCTCTATACCCTCGTCGGTCGCCACTGTGAATCCGGTGATACGTTGATTAAGGGCGTCAAACTTCAAGATCCCAAGGTGGGCGACATCATCGCTGTGCCAGTGACTGGGGCATACTGCTTAACAATGGCAAATAACTACAACGGTGCGCGTCGCCCAGCCGTTGTGTTCACTCGAGATGGTGTGGCTAGACCTGTTGTTAGGCGTGAAACATATGAGGATTTGCTGGCCAGAGACATCAATTAAGGGGATTGGCCATTGAGTCAAATGGACAAGGCCAAACCTTCTTCTTAGTCCAATCGCCCAGCGTAACTGGCTCCCGAAGGTGCAACTATTCGAACGTTGCACCGACCACGAGGGAGGGGAGTGCGACAAAGCGCAAGAACTGTGATCGATGGCTAATTCGCCCACTGTTCGGCATTGATTGCCAAACTACAGAAAGGACTATCTATGAAGAAAAAATTCTCATCGATTGCGATTGCCACTGTCATGATTCTCCTCTTGAGCATCACATTCACGGGCACTTCTCAAGCAGCTGTTGCAAAACTCGGGGATTCTTGCAAAAGAATAGGCGTAACCGAAAAAGTAGGGTTAATAACTTACAGATGTACTCAAATCGGGGGAGCGCGTCAATGGGCTGAGCCTTGGTTCACCGCGCTAAAGAAGAGTGCATCACTCAACAGAGCTCTTCCTGCAGATATCAAAGCAAAGGGCGTACTTACTTTTGCAACAGATCCAACTGATCCACCATTTCAGTTCTTTAGCGATAGCAATGAACTTGTTGGTGCTGAGATTGATTTAGCAAATGCAGTTGGCAAGGTTCTTGGAGTAAAAGTTGTCTTTGTTGAATCTGGATTCTCCGCCATTGTTCCTGGTGTTGAATCAGGACGCTATGACGCATCAGTATCAGCATTTGCTAGTACTACTGCTCGTCAGAAAATTGTCGATTTTGTTACTTATTTCAACTCTTCACGAGCCTTCCTATTTCGTAAAGGAACATTGCCTACAGTTAAAACTGAAGCAGATCTCTGTGGCCTCAAGGTCGCAGTACCTGCAGGAACTACAATGTCTACAGCGATTGTGGATCTGAGCACAAACTGCACCAAAGCCGGTAAAGCTGCAATCGCTTATGCGATTTATCCAGATCAAGCCACTACTGTTCTATCAGTGAGATCCGGTCGTGCTGATCTGACTATTCTTTCAGCTCACGTTTCTTCTTGGTGGCAGCAGAACTCTGGCAGCGAACTAGACATAGTCTTGCGACCAGATCAGGGTGCTGACATCAACGGTATGGTTGTTCGTAAGGGCGGCCTTGTAAACGTTATGCAAAAGACTGTTCAGCAACTTATGAATGATGGAACATTCAAAACCATCTTCGCTAAGTGGAATATCGAAAAGCTCATGCGTGAAAAGGCAGAAATTAATTTAAGCACAAGATAAAAAGACGGAGGTGACGAGATTGGATTCTAATAAAGAGCAGGGTCCAATCTCGTCCACCCCGGTAAGTTCTGAGGCAACAATCCTTAACGCAGTCCCGATCAGGCACTATGGACGTTGGATTGCAACGCTCTTTCTGCTTCTTGTGGCGCTGGTAATGGCGAAATCTCTTATTACAAATCCCAGATTTCGTTGGGGAATCGTCGGTGACTACATCATTAGCGCTCCAATTTTGGCAGGCCTGCGCCTGACTTTTATGCTCACCGTAGTTGCCCAACTTCTTGGAATTTTTATTGGAATTATCTTGGCGATAATGCGCCTTTCATCTAATCGTGTGCTGGCCCGTGCAGCGTGGATCTATATCTGGTTCTTCCGAGGCACACCACTGCTTGTTCAATTGATCTTTTGGTACAACATTTCGGCTCTCTATCCAGAGATTTCCATAGGAATCCCATTCGGGCCAACTTTCTGGCAGGGAAATGCGAATGACCTTATTACTCCATTTGCAGTAGCAATTCTTGGGTTAGCACTTAACGAAGGTGCATACATGGCAGAGATTGTTCGCGGCGGCATTGTCGGAATTGATCGAGGACAGGGGGAGTCGGCAAAGGCTCTAGGTATGACACATATGCAAACTCTGCGTCGCATCGTTTTGCCGCAAGCGGTGAAGGTAATTATCCCTCCCACCGGTAATCAAACAATTCTTATGCTCAAAACCACATCCTTAGTCAGCGTTCTTGCACTTGCTGATTTGCTCTATACCGCACAGACTATTTATGCACGCACATTTGAAACCATGCCATTACTGATGGTCGTGAGTTTGTGGTACCTAGGAATCACATCAGTATTAACTTTTGGGCAATTCTTCCTTGAGCGTCACTTCACTGAGGGTAAGCACGTGCGAACTTCATTCACGCAACGAATCACAGGCAGGGTCTCGATGCGTGGGAGTAGCGCAAAGCTGGGGGATGGTGGTTCACAATGATTGAGCCTGCACTGCGAGTTGAAGGTGTCCGAAAGTCATATGGACATGTTGAAGTTTTAAAGGGTATTAACATGCAAGTAAAGCCGGGCGAGGTTGCCTGCTTAGTTGGTCCATCAGGATCTGGAAAATCAACTTTTCTACGCTGCATCAATCACTTGGAGAAGATTAACTCTGGTCGCTTGTATGTCCATGGCGATCTAGTGGGATATGAGGAGAAGAAGGGCCGCTTATATGAACTGAGCGATCGCGAGGTTTGTCGCAAGAGAGCTGAAATTGGAATGGTCTTTCAGAGTTTTAATCTCTTTCAACACATGAGCGTGCTTGAAAATATCATTGAAGCGCCTATGCGAGTCTTGAAGATCTCTAAAGAAGAGGCTGTTATGTATGCCCGTGAGCTTCTTGAACTAGTAGGCCTTTCAGGTCGTGAAGAGAGCTTTCCTAAGCAACTCTCAGGTGGTCAACAACAACGTGTTGCAATCACTCGTGCCTTAGCGATGCGACCTAAGCTCATGCTCTTTGATGAACCCACCTCCGCACTTGACCCTGAGCTAGTGGGAGAAGTGCTCACAGCGATGCAGGATCTTGCAAACTCAGGGATGACAATGATCGTTGTTACTCATGAAATGGGATTTGCTCGAAAGGTCGCCGACACAGTTGCCTTTATGGATGCAGGGCTCATTGTGGAGTCTGGTCCGCCAGATCAACTCTTAGATCATCCGCAGCATGAGCGCACAAAGTCATTCTTTTCAAAGGTTCTCTAAGGGTTCTGCCTCGTTATTGTTGTTAAATACTGAGCGTGTAAGGCAGATTGTCAGTCACCCAGAGTAGTTTGAAGCCATGTTAGAAACCTTCTTCTTTGCCACCCTGATCTTCCTCTTCCTTAACCGCACCAAGAAAAAGCGCCGTGCGCGCTCCCTAGATAGTGAACTCAAAGAACTCATACAAACCGATCAAGAAAACAAAGGCATTGCCTTAGAGATTAAGAACTATCTTTTATCAATCATTGAGAGCAATAACAATGATGAAGAAAAGTTCAATGATGCTCAA
>JBEGPY010000066.1:0-4376 GCA_041181205.1 Actinomycetota bacterium
TGTTACATGAAACGGGTACTGATTAAGCGTCCGACTGAGGTGAACTCTACCGCCTACTGACCCGTATGCCTAAAGTGGGGCTGGACAGTTTGAGCGTGCGAGGTGTTCAATTGAGGTACTAGTAAGAGCAAATGCAGCTGGGGAAGGTCGCATTTGGCGCCCTTGCTAGGAGATCATCATGCAACGTCTTATCACGCCTTCTGCCCAGTTATCGGTGCGGGGCTTACTCACTATTCATTCAGCACCATCTGCGCTGCGCCGACATATTGATTGGGCGATACAAAATATCGTTGGTGTAGATGCACAGTTGAATTGGTTGCCTCAACCATTGATGGTGGGCACATTTAAAAGTAAATGCCAGTGGAACGCTCGCGGCGGATCTGGCGCAGAAATTGCGAGCACGTTGCGCAGTTGGCATTACTTAAACTTTGAAGTGCAAGAGGCACATGAGAATGGTGGAGAGTTATTTCGCTTCACGCCAGAGCTTGGAATTCACAGAGCGATCACAGACCTAAGTGGCGGCGTGCTCCTGAATGAGTTCGTGATTAATAAAGTGATGCAGAACGCTTTTGATGAAGATTCAATGCGAGAAGGGTTCGCTCTGGCCATGGGAACGCCCTGGGATGCACAGTTGGAGAAATTTAGGGGTGCTGGCATGGCCGAAACCGCTCGCTTGCACGCAATCTAATTAGGTAGAATAAAGATATGAGCCAACTTAATGAATCCCCGATTATCACAGTAGAGCGCCGCAAGGCAGTAACAATTATTATTTCAGCCGTAATCATGGCGCTCGCACTCGGTGTTGGATTAACTAAAGTTGGAACGGGTTTTGCAACACGTGCCGGTAATGGAATTACTGTCACAGGATCTGCCAAGACAAGTGCAGTTGCAGATAATGCAGTGTGGACTCTCTCTGTCAACCTTTCATCGCCAACAGTTGGCGCGGCAGTGAAGAAAGTTGATGCAGATGTTGCAGCCCTTTCTTCTTATTTAACTCAAGGCGGTATTGCAGCCGATGCACTTACCCTTGGCGCAGTTTCTACCTATGCTAATGAGGAATTCATCAACGGTAATTCAACTGGCCGTATTCTCTCTTATCGTGCATCTCGTGATGTGACTGTGCGTACAAAGGACGTGCAGTTGGTATCAAAGCTGAGCCAAGGAATTGGTTCATTGCTGGGAACTGGAATTAACGTCAACAACTATGGACCTCAGTACTACATCTCCAACTTGCCAGAGCTTCGCCCAGAGTTAATGAGTGATGCGATGAAGGATGCAAAGCTTCGCGCCGAGTCACTGACTAAGGCTGTGGGTGGATCATTGGGATCTCTAGTAAATGTAAAAGCGGGGCCCATTCAAATCACAACCCCTGATTCAACAATGACTGCAGATTATGGTGCTTATGACACAAGCACTATCAACAAGACTGTTAGTGCAACGGTTTCAGTTACTTTTAATACAAACTAAAGAGGGATATTGCCGTGAGCACCACGGCGATGTGGCGTGCTAGCAATAATTTTTGCTAAGGCACTACGTGTATGAGCAGGATAAATAATCTCATCCACTGCCCCTATTTCAACTGCGCGTGCAACACCACCTGAAATCTTCTCGTGCTCTGCTGCTAGCTCTAACTCCATTGATTCACGTTGTTCAGCCGGCAAATCAGCCAAAATACGGCGATGCAATACTCGAATGGCTGCAACTGCGCCCATCACTGAAACTTCTGCGTCTGGCCAAGCAAATACACGAGTTGCACCCAGCGCCTTTGAATTCATTGCAACGTAGGCACCGCCATAAGCACGGCGCGTAATTAATGTAACGCGAGGAATAACAGCTTCACCAAATGCATGCAGCAGCTTTGCGCCACGTCGTACTGCACCTTCCCATTCCTGTCCTGCACCGGGTAAGAAGCCTTGAACATCTGCAATTACAATAAGGGGAATTCCAAAAGCATCACAGGTTCTAACAAAGCGTGCTGCTTTCTCTCCCGCAGCTGCATCTAATATGCCAGCAATGTGGGCTGGGTTATTGGCCAGAACTCCAACAGTTGCACCGCCTAAGCGACCAATAATCGTTGTCATGTTAGGCGCCCACATAGAAAGTAGCTCTATATGTTCTGTTTCTTTATCTAAAATCGCATCAACCAATGGGTGTACTTCATAGGTGCGCACCTGCGACTGCGGAACAAATACTGAAAGATCAATATCGGCCACATCAGGGTTCATAACCCCATGATTAGCAAAGAGTGCGGTTAAGTCGCGGACATCATCGATTGCTTCTTGTTCAGTGGGAGCAATAATGTGTGCAAGGCCGCTGTTTTTGCGGTGTGCTTCTGGTCCACCCAGCAACGCCATATCAATATCTTCACCTGTAACACTTTTAACAACTTCAGGGCCAGTGACAAAGATTCGCCCCTCAGGAGATAAAACAACAATGTCAGTTAGCGCGGGTCCATAAGCACCGCCACCTGCAGTTGGTCCGAGAACTAAAGATAACTGCGGGATTCGACCACTTGCTGAGATCATTGATTGGAACACTTCACCGAATGCATCCAATGATGCAACGCCATCACTTAATCGCGCACCACCTGAGTGCCAGATGCCGATGATTGGAACTTGCGCTCCCATTGCAACTTTGTAGGCAGAGACAATTACTTTTGAGCCTTCAACTCCTAACGCTCCACTTTTAATTGTGGGATCGGAGGCAAAGACAATAACTTTGTTTCCTTTTATATCTCCAGTAACTGCAACCATTCCACAGTCAGTGCGGGGGAGAAGGAATTCAAACTTTCCATCATCGAGTAATCGAGCGATGCGAGTTTCTGGATCGCGTGGGTCTAACTGCGGGGTTGGCATTTATATGCTCTTAAATACCAATACGACGTTGTGGCCGCCGAAACCAAAAGAGTCATTAAGCGCTGCGATGTCACCGGCAGGCAGTGCTCGAGGCTTATCGCGAACAACGTCAACAGTGACCGCTGGATCCAAATCATCGATGTTAATCGTTGGGGGAGCTAGACGATCTTGCAAAGTCTTAACGATAAATACAGATTCAATCGCACCTGCACCACCCAATAAATGCCCCGTCATGGATTTAGTTGCAGAGACTGCAACATGATCTGCATCTGTTCCAAGGGCAGCGCGCAAAGCATTTGCTTCGGCAACATCACCCGCTGGCGTGGAAGTGGCATGTGCATTTAAGTGAACAATATCTTTAGTAGTTAAACCTGAATCACGCAGAGCAAACTTAACTGCTCTCTGCACGCCAGCTCCATCTGGATCCGGTGCTGCAATGTGATACCCATCAGAAGTTAAACCTTGGCCAGCTATTTCGCAGTAAATCTTTGCGCCTCTGGCAATTGCATGCTCATACTCTTCTAGAACTAATATTCCGCCGCCTTCACCTAAAACAAAGCCATCGCGGTTTAGATCATATGGACGAGATGCTCGCTGCGGCTCATCGTTTCTAGTTGAAAGCGCCTTCATTGCAGCAAAACCTGACATCGGCATTGCATGTATCGCTGCCTCAACACCGCCACTCACCACAATATCTGCGCGATCATTTCGAATCATCTCTAGTGCGTAACCAATTGCTTCAGCACCTGATGCACATGCACTCACTGGAGTGTGAACTCCAGCACGGGCTTGAAGTTCAAGACCAACATTTGCTGCAGGACCATTTGGCATCAACATAGGGACAGTGTGTGGACTAACTAGACGTGCACCTTTTTCACGCAAGATGTCATATTGATCAAGCAACGTTGTTACACCGCCGATACCGGATGCGATAACAACACCTAGGCGCTCTTTATCAATTTCCGGTGAACCGGCATCTTTCCAGGCCTCGCGGGAAGCAACGAGTGCAAACTGTTCGGATCTATCGAGGCGCCGCAGTTCAACGCGCTCCATCTGTTCTGCTGGTTCAACTGCTACTCGCGCAGCAAAGTGCACCGGAAGGCTTTGTGCCCACTCTTCAGTCAGGTTTCGAACACCGCTTGTGCCAGCAAGTAGGGCTGACCAAGAAGTTGTAACATCCCCACCAATAGGAGTTGTGGCACCAAGTCCAGTGACGACAACGCGACGGCGAGACATGAAAGTAGAGCTCTTACTACTTACTTAGCTGCGTTAACGATGAAGTTAACTGCGTCGCCAACTGTGGCTAGATCAGTTACAGCCTCATCAGGAATCTTCACGCCAAAGCGCTCTTCTGCAGCAACTACAACTTCAACCATGCTCAGTGAATCTACTTCTAGATCCTCAGTGAAGTTCTTATCAAGCTCAATTGATGCAGCTGGAATACCGGCTACTTCTTCAACGATCTCTTTAAGTCCTGCTAGTACATCTGCTGGTGCAAGTGCCATGTGATGTGTTCCTTTT
>JBEGPY010000067.1:0-4244 GCA_041181205.1 Actinomycetota bacterium
GTGGATGTGGTTATCAATAAGGGCTGCAAGTAAGTTGTTTGCAAGGGCTATAGCGTTGAAATCTCCAGTGAAGTGAAGATTGATATCTTCCATTGGAACAACCTGGGCGTAACCGCCACCTGCTGCTCCACCTTTCATTCCAAAGACTGGACCAAGAGATGGTTCACGAAGTGCAATCATTGCATTCTTGCCAATATGGCGAAGAGCATCACCTAGACCAACAGTTGTTGTTGTCTTTCCTTCACCTGCAGGTGTCGGGCTAATCGCAGTTACCAAAATCAACTTTGAGTTATCGCGCTTTGGAAGAGCGGTTAAGTACTTAAGATTTACCTTCGCCTTGTACTTTCCATAAGCCTCTAGGTTATCTGCATCAATTCCTAAGCTGGCACCGATTTCGGTGACTGGCTTCATCGTTGCAGCTTGTGCAATTTCGATATCTGACATTTTTTTATCCCTTGGCTTGGCGAATTGCGCTAGTTAGCGCAGGTATTACTTGGTGCAGATCACCGATGATTGCGTAATCTGCATAACCGAGAATTGGAGCCTCTGGATCTGTGTTAATTACTACGATTGTCTTACTGTTCTTCATTCCTGCAATGTGTTGCATCGCACCTGAAATACCAGCTGCGATATAGAGATCTGGTGCAACTTTTGTTCCTGTCTGTCCTACTTGCTCAGCGTGTGGACGCCAGCCTGAGCTTGTCACAACACGTGAACAACCAACAGTGCCACCTAATAGATTTGCTAGTTCTTCAATCTGACCGAAACCATCTGGACCGCCAACACCACGTCCGCCAGAGACAATAACTTTGGCATCATTGAGTGTTACACCACCCTTTGATTCACCGGCATCACGACTCAATACTTTTACAGCATAATCCTGAGGTTCTAGGGCTGGTTCGAAATCAACAACTGTTGCTGCGCCGCCATTAGCAGATTCAGGTTCAGTTGAAAACGCTAGAACTGTTGCAATCAGCAGATCTGCGTGAACATTTGCAGACTCAATCAGATTTCCTGCCCAACGTGCACGAAGCACATGGTGAGGTGAACCTAAAGTGATTTCTGAGCACTCTGCTGCCATTGGAAGATCTAGAAAAGCAGCTAAATGCGCTAACTGTTCATTTCCACGTGGACTTCCAGCAGCTAAGACTGCAGCTGGCTTAAGTTTTTCAACTAGGTCTTTGAGTGCACGCCCTGATGCCATAGGTGTGTAATCAGTGATGTTGGCATGGGATGCAACGTGTAACACCTTGGCGCCATATTCACCGACGATGCCAGCAAGGGCTGCGCCTTCTTTTCCAATGACAACAGCTTCAACATCTTGACCTAACTTACGGGCCGCAGTTAATGCGCGAAGTGAGAGTTGATCTAGTTCACCACGATCTTGATCTACGAGTACAAGAATCATTAGAAAGCTCCAATCTTTTTCAAGATATCTACCAGTGCAGGAACAGCGTCTGCGCCGTTGCCCAAGATCTCTGCTCCGGTTGATTTAGAAGGTGCGAGAGTTAAAACAACTTTCTCTAACTTAGGAACTCGAGCTTCTGCCTTTTTCATATCTACCGGCTTCTTGCGCGCTTGCATACGTCCAGGAACTGATGGATATCGTGGAATATTTAATCCATCGCGCACTGTAACAATGGCAGGTAGGGCAACTTCATAGTGCTCACGTCCAGCAGCAACTACTCGATCACATACTGCAACGCCATTTTCAATCTTCATTGATTTAACGTTGGTGATAATCGGACGATTGAGTGCATGGGCCACACGAATATGGATCTGATACCCCGCACTATCAGCAGATTCTGCACCAAAGATAATGAGGTCAAACTTAGTCTCTTCAGCATTAATTGCATCAACTAGAGCTGCAGCAGTTCCCTGTGGATCCCATTCCTGTCCATCTGTTTCAATCAGCACGGCGCGAGTTGCACCAATTGCTAACTGTGAGCGTAGTTGTTCTTCAGCATCACTAGGTCCAAGAGTAAGTAGAGTCAGAGTTCCACCCATCTGCTCAACGAGTTGAACACCAGCTTCAACGGCATTTTCCTCATGGGGGCTAATACCAAAACCTAAATGCTTAGTTTCGATATCTCGTGAATCTGGAGTCAGAATCAGAGTTCCACCTGCTAGTGGAACGCGCTTTAGGCAGACAAGTACGTCCATTATGCAAGGATCCGTTCATTTGATGGGTCAAATACAGAGGTTGGGCCAACTTCAGCGATTGAACATGGATAGTGCTCGCCAAGATATTCAACGATGAACTTATTTCCAGCAACAGCTAACTCTGTTGGAAGGTAAGACATAAGGATGTGCTTACCTAAAGATGGAGCAGAACCAGCACTTGTTACATATGAACGACGTCCATGTGCATCTGTAATTGGCTTCTTATCTAATGTAAGAATCGGTTCATTACCCATCATGTAGCGCTTTTCACCTTTTGAAGATTTATGATCATCAACAAAGAGTGTGCACAGCATTGCAACAGGCTTCTCAGCGCGGTGCTTCACATGTGCTTCTTTACCAATGAAATCTGCCTCTTTTAATTTTGGAGATTGCATTCCAGCTTCAACTACGGTGTATTCAGTTTCAAGCTCTGGACCATATGCGCGATAGCACTTCTCTAGACGTCCAGTTGTTCCATACACACCAATACCTACTGGAATTAATCCATGGTTCTTTCCAGCTTCCCAGAGCGCATCCCACAGTGCTGGACCATCAGCCATAGGAACATAGAACTCCCAACCAAGATCGCCAACATAGGAAATTCGAGATGCTAGAACTTTCACGCCCTTGATATCGATTTCTCTGCATGTGCTGAACTTGAATGATTCATGGCTCATATCTTCAGATGAAACTTCTTGAATAATCTTTCTGGCATTTGGTCCCCACACACCAAGAGTGGTGTAGTCAGAAGTGATGTCTTTGATCTTTGCTGAGCCATCGGCTGGCAATAAGTCTGCAAACCACTTCTTATCTGCCATACCGTGTGCACCACCAGTAACAACGCGGAAGTGATCGGTATCAAGGCGCATAATTGTTAAATCAGATTTAAATCCACCATTGGGACCAAGTACAGGTGTGTAAACAACGCGGCCAATTGCAACATCCATCTGGCGAAGGGCTGCCTTTTGCACAACAGCCAACGCTGATGGACCAGTGATATCAAAGTAAGCAAAGGCAGTTAAATCAACGATTCCTGCGGTTTCGCGCATTTGTAAGTGCTCTGCATTGATAATGGGCGACCACCAGCGTGATTCCCATTCAGCAGTACGTGGCATTACTTTCTCGCCAAACTTTGCAACTAAATCCTTATTTGATTCATACCAAAATGGACGTTCCCATCCAGCAGTCTCATAGAAGACTGCGCCAAGTGCTGCTTCGCGCTCATAATATGGAGAGAGGCGAACCTTACGATTTGATTCATACTGCTCAAGTGGGTGAACGATTCCATAGGTCTTGTTAAAGGATTCAGCCACACGAGACTTAATGTGCTTTTCTTCCTTGTGGTGCTCATGGAAGCGCGCAATGTTGGAAGAGTGAAGATCAATATGTGAATCTCCAAGAACCATCCACTCAGCCACAGACTTAGCAGTTCCTGGACCTTCCTTGATCCACACCGCAGCTACTGACCACAAGTTCTTCACTTCTGGAGTTTCGCCAAGAATTGGCATTCCATCTGGGGTGTAAGAAAGGATTCCATTACATGCATACTTCTCACGCACTGATTCATCTCCAACAATAGATGGCATTAGCTCGTAAGCATGCTCATCTTGGATATCAAAATCTGCCTGTGTAAATGCAAACTCTGTAGGAGAGAGAGCTGCAGTTGCATTTGAAGGAATGTCATCTGGTGTGTAGAGAATCGGACGGTGAGCATATGAACCAATTTCAAGTCCAGTTCCATGTTGGCGCTCATACATAAATACATCCATGTCACGAACGATTGGCCATTCAATATCACCCTTGGTGTCTTTAAAGAATGGAACTGGTCCAATGTCTTTCATCTGGTGAACTGCAGGAGTAAGAGGAATATGTGCACCGGCCATCGCAGCTAGCTTGGGAGACCAGCAACCAGTTGCAATAACAACGTATTCAGCTTCAATTGTTCCTTGATCTGTAACAACTGCTTTTACAACTCCGTTTTCAACAGTGATATCTTGAACTTCAACGTTGGCAAAAGATTGTGCTGCGCCCATCTCTTGTGCTTTCTCGCGCATGATTGTTCCTGTGCGAAGTGAGTCAAC
>JBEGPY010000068.1:0-4185 GCA_041181205.1 Actinomycetota bacterium
AGTTCCATCAATTTGGATATCTGTGATCTTTGCAGTGAGTTGGCCAGCATCTCCAGGAGAACCAACCATGAGATCAACAAATCCCTTTTTATCTAAGTCGTAATCAGTTCCGCCCATTGTGCCAAACCAGCGGGCACTCGAATGGAATGCTTCATTTAACTTGCTTGCATCGCCTTTTCCGGCACCATCTATATATAGATTGATAAGTCGGGTGATTTCAGTTTTTGCCTCAGTCATTTTCTTTACTCTCCTCCTACAGTGAGATCTCAAAATCTTTAAGACACTTTAGAAGGGTAGACTTTATTCTGCCGATTTCAATAGATTTTAGATTTTTAGAAATGGCCTCTGCGCCTAAGACTAAAATACTTCCTCATCAAGGGGCTGGTGTTCCGGTGACGATGAAGGAATATCCTGGGACTATTCATGGATTCTTTGGTCATGGTTTCATGGTTGATGATGCCTATGAACTACGTAGATGGCTCAGTGAACAGATAGTTAAAGCAGTTCAGTAGTGCTTGAAGCACACACGCTTTGGCATCACAAGGCTCTTATCCAGCGCCGTTAAGCGGGCCCTGGGATGAGTCTTACTAATATCTGAAGCTAAGTTCGTGCTTTCTTAAGCTAGTAATTCTGCAAGCAGGGTTTCCACACGCTTCTTGATTTCATCTCTTATCACTCGCACAGATTCAATGCCTTGTCCTGCTGGATCTTCTAAGACCCAATCTTCATAGCGCTTGCCTGGATAGAACGGGCAAACATCCCCGCATCCCATCGTGATGACAGCATCAGATTCTTCAACAGCTTCGTTTGTTAAAACTTTAGGCGTGTTGTTTGCAATATCAATGCCAAGCTCTGCCATCGCCTCGATTGCTATGGGATTGATTGAATCTTTTGGCGCAGAGCCAGCAGAGAGGACTTCTACACGGTCTTGTCCTAACGCCTTCATAAAACCAGCTGCCATTTGAGAACGGCCAGCATTATGCACGCACACAAAAAGTACCGTTGGTTTATTTGTCATGAGTGAGCACCTTTGTTAAGCCCAAGCCAATTAGGGCGCCGAGTATTTGAGCAGCAATGAACTTCGGTGCACAATCCGGCGCAATTCCAGCAAAGGAGTCACTAAAGGTTCTTCCAATGGTCACTGCAGGGTTTGCAAAAGATGTGGAGCTTGTGAAGAAGTAAGCACTACCTATCCATGCAGCAACAGCAGCTGGGATTACTACAAGGTTTTTCTGACTCACCAATAAGTTGATTACAAGGATTAAACCGGCAGTGGCAACTAATTCTCCTATGTAGAGATTGCCACCAGAACGTATTTTCGTTGAGGTTTCAAGCAATGAGTGACTAAACATTGCATTTGCCAGCATGGCACCTGTTATCGCGCCTAGTACTTGGGCGATTGAATATTGAATGAATTGAACTGTTGAACTCTTACCTTGGATGAGATCAACCATTGTTACAACTGGGTTGAAATGGGCTCCACTTATTGGAGCCAGAATCGTGATTAATACGTACAAGCCAAATACAGTTGAAATCGTATTAATGAGTAGTTGCACGCCGATATCTTGGGAAAGGTTCGTGGCCATAATGCCTGAACCGACGACTATTGCTACTAAAAACGCTGTGCCGAGAAACTCAGCGAAAAGCTTTTTCATTTACGAAACAGCGACGATATCGACAACGAAGATCAGAGTTTCATTTGGACCAATTGGGCCTGAGCCATTTGGACCATAACCAAGATCAGCTGGGATAACGAGTAAACGACGTCCACCGACTTTTGCACCAGGTAGACCCTGTTGCCATCCAGCGATTACACCAGAGAGTGGAAACGTTGCTGGTTGTCCACCAGACCAAGATGATTCAACAATTGACCCGTTTGACCATGTCATCAATGTGTAATGAACAGTCAGAGTAGAAGTTGCAACAACTTCAGTTCCCGTTCCAACAATGATGTCCTGTGTTTGAAGAGTTGTTGGGGCTGCACCAGTAGGCGCAGTAATTGTTGGGGCTTCACCTGCATTAGCTGTTACTGCCGGTAGGCCATTAGAAGTTGTTTCTAACACTTGTTCTTTTCCTCCACATGCTGAAAGGGATGTAATCGCAAGTGCGATTACTGCTGCAATTGCTAAGTTTCTGAGCTTTGAATTCATTTCCATCCTTTATTCGAGTTCGCCGATTAATTTAAATTCACCATCGCCTAGTTGCCCCTGCGCTCTATACAACTCAAGCTTGGCGCGAGTATCTGCAATATCAAGGTTACGCATCGTTAATTGCCCAATACGATCAACTGGACCAAAGGCAGCGTTTTCTGTGCGCTCCATAGATAGCTTCTCTGGTGCATAACTAAGGGCTGGGCCAGTTGTATTAATAATTGAGTAATCATCACCGCGACGCATGCGCAAAGTAACCTCGCCAGTAACAGCAGATGCCACCCAGCGCTGTAGAGATTCACGCAGCATCAAGGACTGTGGATCTAACCAACGACCCTCATAGAGCAGGCGACCTAAGCGACGCCCTTCTGCGTGATAGTTAGCAATAGTGTCTTCATTGTGAATGGCACTAATTAAACGCTCATATGCAATAAAGAGCAGCGCCATTCCTGGAGCTTCATAAATTCCACGGCTCTTAGCTTCAATGATGCGGTTCTCAATCTGATCAGCCATTCCAAGACCGTGGCGACCACCAATTGCATTAGCTTCTCTCATCAGCGCCACAACATCATCAAATGACTTACCGTTGATTGCAACCGGGCGACCTTGAACAAACGAAATCTTCACATCTTCAGTTTCAATCTTTACAGCTAGATCCCAGAAGCGAACTCCCATAATTGGCTGAACTAGTTCAACTGAAGTATCTAGATTCTCTAGCGACTTTGCCTCATGGGTTGCACCCAAGATATTGGCATCAGTTGAGTATGCCTTTTCTGTGCTGTCGCGATAAGGAAGTTTGTGAGCAACTAAATACTCAGACATCTCTTTGCGTCCACCGAGTTCATTAACAAAATCAGCATCTAACCATGGCTTGTAGATACGCAGGTTTGGATTAGCTAAAAGACCATAACGATAGAAACGCTCAATGTCATTGCCCTTATAAGTTGAACCATCGCCCCAGATATTTACAGAATCCGCATGCATGGCGCGAACCAGCATGGTTCCTGTTACGGCGCGGCCCAATGGTGTTGTGTTGAAATATTGTTTTCCGCCTGAGCGAATATGGAAAGCTCCACAAGCAATTGCAGCTAAGCCCTCTTCAACTAATGCGCTCTTGCAATCAACAAGGCGTGAGATCTCTGCGCCATATTCCTTTGCACGAATCGGAACTGAATCGATATCTGGCTCGTCATATTGGCCAAGATCTGCGGTGTAAGTGCAAGGAATCGCACCTTTTTCGCGCATCCAAGCAACAGCCACAGAAGTATCGAGACCGCCAGAAAAGGCGATACCGACTTTTTCTCCCACGGGAAGAGATGCAAGGACCTTAGACATGAGTGAAGTCTAACCGATAGTGAAGGTGGAAATTTTCTTTGAAAGGGCTGGGACTACGCCCCATTGCGTGGTTATTTCGCGGTATCTATCGATATCTAGCGCATCAGGTTGCGCCCCAGTCTTCACTGCGCGAATCATGATATTTCGAGGTGTGTGTTCTCCCCCGATGAATTCAATGATCTCAACGCGATATCCAACAATGCGCAATATCTGTGCACGCAAAGCATCTGTGAGTAAATCACCCATGCGCTCCTTCATCACACCAAATTTGGTAACAGCGCCCCATGGCTCTGGGCTTTGATCCATCTGCTTTTGAATATCGTGGTGACAACATGGTGCAATCAATAAAAGCTTTGCTCCACCATTTACTGCCCATGCAATTGCATCATCTGTTGCTGTGTCGCAGGCATGAAGTGCAATAGCAACATCTGCTTGCGCAGCTGTTGTCGAAGCGATCTCTTCGGCTTTAAAGGTAATTGTGTCGGTAATTCCTAGCTTTGTAGCTATCTCATTATTTCGATCACGTGATGCCGGGCGAATATCAATTCCTGTCACATGCACAGGCATTCCAATGCTCTTGAGATACTGGTGGGCCGCAAATGTTAAATAAGCATGTCCACAACCTAAATCAACAATTGAAAGCGGTTTCTCTTTACTTGGCTTTGCGATCTGGCCAGCTTCAATTGCAGAGTTAAGGGTT
>JBEGPY010000069.1:0-4042 GCA_041181205.1 Actinomycetota bacterium
ATTTAACGAACGTGTGAAGGCATAAAGGGAAGTTTCACCACTTCAACTATTGAATCGCGGCCTCGCACATCAATAACTAATTGATCACCGATTTTCACAGATGCATCAAGGAGCGCGATTCCTATTCCCACTTTAAGTGATGGAGAAAAGGTTCCACTAGTAACTTCACCAAGGGCTGCTCCATCCTTTGTTTTTACACTCATTCCGCCACGAGGAATGCCACGGTCTAAAGATTTAACCGCCACACTTCGACGCTTTGCGCCTTGAGATTTCTGTGATTTTAAAACAGTAGATCCTAAGAATTCACTCTTGTCCCAACCGATAGCCCATGTAGCACTTGCTTCCACTGGTGTGATCTCTAATGAGAGCTCATGTCCGTGAAGTGGATAACCCATCTCTGTGCGCAATGTGTCTCGGGCGCCCAGACCACATACCAATCCGCCTACTGGTTCTATCGCTGCAACGATTGCATCCCACACTTTGGAAGCATCTGCAGTTTTTGGAAGTAATTCGTAACCCAGTTCACCTGTGTAACCGGTGCGGCACAAGATTACTTCTGCTCCGCCAATACTGACCTTCTCGAAAGCCATGTAATCAATATTGGTATTTACTCCCAGCGATTGCATGACTTGCTGTGCAAGGGGTCCCTGCACAGCAATGACTGCATAGTCGGTATGAAGATTGGTGACAGTGATTCCAGCTGGAATATGGGACTTCAAAGTTGCGACCACATCTGTGGTGTTTGAAGCGTTTGGAACTAAAAAGAAATCTTCTTCACTATTGCGATAGGCAATTAGGTCATCAATGACTCCACCTTTTTCATTACAGAGCAAGGTGTATTGGGCAAAACCATTTCCAATGCGACCCAGATCATTGGTAAACATTGAATTGAGGAACTCCAGAGCTCCTTTTCCAGTCACACTTGCTTTACCTAAATGTGAAACATCGAAAATGCCGACCTTTTCACGGACCGCAGCGTGTTCAGCCAGCACTCCTGCCCCTGGATACTCGATCGGCATCAGCCAACCGCCAAAATCGGCCATCTTGGCATTTCGGGCTAGATGCTTGTCGTGTAGAGGTGAGTGCTTCATAGTGTGAACCTACCAATACATCTATTACGCTGGCGCCTATGACAACACTCAAAATCTCAGATGGCCTCGTTAAAGATGATCTCCTTGTTGTGGGTCTGGTTAGTACCAACACAAAAGGTGGCATCGCCATCGAATCAGGTGATTTAGCCCTTGATTCAAAATCACTTTTAGCTTCTTTACTTGAGATGGGTGCAACTGGAAAAGCAGATGAAGTAACAAAGATGCCTGGCGGGCCAGCGCGCTTAATGGTCTTCACCGGTCTTGGTCCAAAGTCATCAACGTATACGCATGAGAATTTGCGCAGAGCTGCAGGTAGCGCAGCCAGAGCGTTAGTAGGAAATACGGGAGCAACTTTTGCCCTTCCAACCCGCGATCTAGCAGGCGTGAGCGCTGTTGCAGAAGGTGCAGCGTTGGGAGCATATGTTTTTAATGAGTTCCGTGGATCCACCAAGCAGGATTACAAGAGCGCCTTGAAGTCAGCAACAATCTTTTCAAAGCTTGCTGGAAAGAGTGAGGCTAAAGAGATCGCTATTCGCGCATCAATTATTGCTAAGTACACGCATCTTGTGCGCGATCTTGTGAATACTCCCCCAAGTCATTTATACCCAGAGACTTTTACTAAGAAATTAACTGCAGATGTTAAAGCAGCTGGCGGTGCAAAGGTGGGATTAAAGGTAACTATTTGGGATGAGAAGCAACTTAAATCTCAAGGCTATGGCGGCATCATTGGTGTGGGGCAAGGATCAGCTAATCCCCCACGTTTACTACATATTTCTTACACTCCGAAAGCTAAAAACGTTAAGCGCTTTGCTTTTGTTGGTAAAGGAATCACTTTTGATACCGGCGGACTTAATCTAAAAGCTGGCCTAGGCATGGAAGCGATGAAGTGCGATATGGGTGGTGCTGCAGCGGTCTGTGCTGCAACCCTTGCTATTGCAGAACTTGGTTTGCCCGTAGCAATTGACTGCTGGGCTCCACTTGCTGAAAATATGCCAAGTGATACAGCTACACGCCCAAGTGATGTCATCACAATCTTTGGTGGAAAAACTGTTGAAGTTCTGAACCCTGATGCTGAAGGCCGTTTGGTCCTTGCAGATGCATTGGTGAAAGCCCAGTCAAGTAAAAATAAGTTAGATGGAATTATCGATGTGGCCACTCTGACCGGGGCTCAAGTAATCGCCCTTGGAACTCGCACAGGTGCGGTCATGACAAATAACCCAAGTTTTAGTGATGCATTTATTGAGATCGCTAAAGAAACAGGCGAACAGTTCTGGCCAATGCCTTTGCCCGTAGAACTTCGTGCTTCATTAGATTCTCCTGTTGCAGATATTGCTAACAGAGGAGATAAAAATGGCGGCATGATGGTGGCTGGCCTATTTTTGAAAGAGTTTGTTAATCCTGATCTTCCATGGCTGCACCTTGATATTGCAGGTCCTGCCTACAATGAGGGCAAGGCCCACGGATATACGCCAGTGGGTGGAACAGGTGTGAGCATGCGCTCACTGGTGAGATTGGTCGAACAGGCGTAGGTACGGCAAGATAGAGACCTAAGCACGGGTAAAAGGGGTAGTTGAGTGTCGCAATTTGATCTAGTGATTCTGGGTGGCGGAAGCGGCGGCTACGCCTGCGCTTTGCGAAGTGCACAACTTGGCCTCTCCGTTGCACTCATCGAAGCCGACAAAGTTGGAGGAACCTGTCTTCACAAGGGCTGCATCCCAACAAAAGCGCTTTTGCACTCAGCTGAAATCGCAGATGGTGCCCGCGAAGGTTCTAAGTTCGGCGTTAAATCCACTTTTAATGGCATTGATATGGATGGCGTTAACTCATATAAGGACGGTGTCATCTCCCGTCTGCATAAAGGTCTACAAGGTTTAGTTAAGTCCAGAAACATCACATACATCGAAGGTCATGGAAAATTAGTTTCTAAAGACACGGTTGAAGTAAACGGCCAGCGTTACACCGGCAAAAACATCATTCTTGCAACTGGCTCGTATGCGCGCACTTTGCCCGGCCTGGAAATTGATGGCAAACAGATTATTACTTCCGATCATGGAACGAAGATGGACTATGTTCCAAAATCTGTCATCGTTCTTGGCGGTGGAGTGATTGGTTGCGAGTTCGCATCTGTCTGGAAATCTTTTGGTTCAGAGGTGACAATCATTGAAGGCCTGCCTCACTTAATTGCACTTGAGGACGAGAGCTCCAGTAAGCAATTAGAGCGCGCATTTCGCAAGCGCGGAATCAACTTTGAGCTAGGAGTTAAGTTTAAATCAGCTAGCAAGAACAAAAAGGGCGTAACCATCACTCTAGAAGATGGCAAAGAGTTCACTGCAGATCTTTTGATGGTCTCTGTTGGTCGTGGTCCAGTATCTGCAAACCTTGGCTATGAAGAGCAGGGAGTCACGATGGATCGTGGTTATGTAATGGTTGATAACAAGTGCCGCACCAACGTTCCAGGCATTTGGGCCGTTGGAGATTTGATTCCAACGCAGCAGTTAGCCCATGTTGGTTTTGCTGAAGGCATGCTCGTTGCAGAGGAAATCGCAGGGTTGAATCCACGCCCGATTAACTACGATGGAATTCCACGTGTTACATACTCAGATCCTGAAGTTGCATCCGTTGGTTTAACAACTGCAGAGGCTAAAAAGCGTGGCCATGATGTTGTTGAACTGAGCTATGACTTAGCTGGAAACGGAAAAGCGCAGATTCTGGGAACTGCTGGTTCAATCAAACTCGTTGGCGAAAAAGATGGCCCAATCCTTGGAGTTCACATGGTCGGTGCGCGCGTCGGTGAACTTCTAGCTGAAGCAGAGTTAATCTTTAACTGGGAAGCACGTGCAACCGATGTTGCATCCCTGATTCATGCACACCCAACACTGTCTGAGGCAATGGGCGAAGCTCATATGGCTCTTGCAGGCAAACCGCTTCACGCACACGGATAACCAAGGAGA
>JBEGPY010000070.1:0-4512 GCA_041181205.1 Actinomycetota bacterium
AACAACTGTGTTTCCAGCAGCTAGCGCGTAAACAATTGAACCTACTGGTGTAAAGATGGGGTAGTTCCATGGACCAATGACCCCAACAACTCCAAGTGGAGAGCGTTGCACGGTTGCTGACATATTCGCTAAAAGTAAGCCTGGTGCACGATGCGCAGTGCGCATAATCTCTTCAGCATGCCGAGCTGCCCAACCAATGTGTCCCACGGCGATACTTACTTCTAACTTTGCATCTCCTACAGGCTTCCCAGTTTCAAGTGAGACCAAAGCTGCAATTTGATCAGTACGCTTAATGATCAGCGTTGACCAAGCAAGTAAAACTTTCTTTCGTCCCGAAAAGCCAAGCTTTTGCCACTGCAATGAGGCATTGCGCGCATGTCCAACAATTTCACTGACTTGTTTGGCATTCAATATTGGATACGTCCCAGCCACCTCACCGGTTGCAGGATTATGAGAATCAAATGATGGAATGCGCTTAGTAGCCATGGTTGGAAGCCTAGTGGGGTGAAGATAAGATTTCACGTATGGCCGAGATAATTAGACCCAGTACTGAGTTACCGGCCCTTCGAGTTACCGGCCCTTCGCACACCTTTTCATGTCCTAACAAGTGATGGCGTTGATTTAATCGCAGAAGTTGCATCACCCATAGGTCAATCAAAAGCGGCAATTTTAACTCTGCATCCACTGCCAACTGCAGGGGGCATGATGGATAGTCATGTTTATAAGAAAGCAGCTAACCGACTTCCAGCTATGGCTGGCATAAACGTTGTCCGCTTTAACACACGAGGAACAACATCAGAGGCTGGCACAAGTACTGGAGTTTTTGATAACGGTGGGGCTGAAGGCTTAGATGTTCAAGCAATGATTAATTATTGCTTTGATGTTTTAAAGTTAGAAAACCTTTGGATAGTGGGTTGGTCATTTGGAACAGATCTAGCTTTGCGCCATGCCAAAGATCCACGCCACAAAGGACTCATTCTTCTTAGCCCACCCCTTCGCACAACAACTGATGAAGAACTCTTGTATTGGAATAGTGATCCACGACCAATTACTGCCCTTGTCCCTGAACACGATGATTACTTAAAGCCAGATGCCGCCAAAGAACGTTTCGCAATCGTGCCTCAGTTAAAAATTATTGCCGTCGATGATGCAAAGCATCTTTGGTTAGGTGAGCCTTCAGTTCACCGCGTGCTTTCTGAGATAAACACCATTGTTACTGGTGATACACAAGCTCTACCCCTTGAGTATTAAGAGTTATTAGCACGAGGGATTACAACCTCGTCCAAAATCAAAATAATCGAAGCAGCCACTGGCACAGCAAGTAATCCGCCCACTAACCCCAAAAGAGATGAACCAATGAGGGCTGAAATAATTGTTACTGCTCCAGGAACGGCCAAAGTTCTTTTCATAATGCGCGGTGTTACGACATAGTTTTCAACTTGGACATAAACCACGTAAGCGACAAAGGCAATAACACCGATCGCAATTGATTGGGTTAAGGCGATTATTGTGACAATTGTGCAACCTAAGAAATGTCCTATCAAAGGAATCAATCCGCAGACCAAAACGATCATGCCGATAGCAATTGGTGAAGGTAGACCCAGCACGATTGAAAGAATGAAGACAAAAACAGAGGCCATAGCTGCAATAACTATTTGGCTACCCACAAATGAACCAACACGAGCGATGATTGCATGAGTCAAACTACCCACTCGTTCGCGACGACTTGCAGGAACTAGTGAAAGTCCTAAATCAACAGCCTGAGGCAAAGAAGTAATGAAGTAGAGAGTTAAAACCAGGATCGTAAGAAATGTGAAGAATCCTGAGAGTACAGATTTACCCACACCAATAACGCCGCCAAAGGCTGAAATCAAGAGCGTTCCATCAGAAGTTACAGATTTCAACTTAGTTTGTAGCGTATCAATAATTCCATACTGATCATTGAGCTTATTGATTGTTGCATTATTTGTTAGTTCAGCTAAAAGAGTAGGGGCCTTATTGATCAGTTGGGTTCCTTGCGAAATTACTGGCGGAACTACTACAAGTGCAAAAAATATTACAAATGCAATAACTGAAGTAAAGATGATTGCCACTGCAGTAGTGCGTGACATATTGCGACGGCGAAGAGCTTCCACTGCGGGGTTGAGACCTGTTGCCAGGAAAAGAGCAATGAGGATTAAGATAAAAATCTGAGAGACGCTGGCAAGAGCGCGCATCAATACGATTGCAGTTAGTGCGCCTAACGTTGCAACAAAGCCAAAGTAATACGGGTGAGATCTATTAATTGGAATGCCAGCAATTCCGTAGTCAGCTGGGGTTGGAGCAGCCTTAGCCGCACGCTTAGTAACCTTCTTAATTCGCTCTTTGATTGCCATAGATGCATTGTAAAGATAGTTATCTCACTTGTATGAGACGTGGTGTTCATCTCCCCGACACATTTTTAGGCAAGAATGAGCCCATGTCCCTACGGATAACCGGAATAGGCGAGGAGATCGCAGCTGTTACTGGCCTGCCATGGCAGCAGAGTTTGGAAGAGTGGCCCGAGGATCCAGCGTTGGCAGAAAAACGAGGTATTTCCCGCCACGTTGTCCGCTTAGTTCGAGCCACAACCGATGCAGATGCGCCAGTCTATGCCGTTAAAGAAACTGTCTCAGAGTTTGCTAACCGTGAGTACAAAGTCCTACGGGAATTAACCTCCCTAAAAGCCCCTTGCGTTGAACAAATCGCCGTTGTTGAAGGCAGAACAGATGCACAGGGCGAAGAACTTCCATGCGCGATGGTTACACGGTTCTTGCCGTATTCATTGCCCTTTCGAGTTCTTCTCTCAGGCTCAGTGACTACCCATGATATTAATACGATGGCAAATGCTCTCGCGCTCCTTTTAGTTCGATTACATCTTTTAGGTTTTTGGTGGGGTGATTGCTCACTTTCAAACACTCTCTTTCGCCGAGATGCCGAAGGCTTTGCTGCTTATCTTGTTGATGCTGAAACTGGTGAGTTTCAGAAATCCTTAAGCGATGGTCAGAGAGAACATGATTTAGATATTGCAATGTTCAACGTCGCTGCAGAGTTAGAAGATTTGCGTTTATCTGGAGTTCTTTATCCAGGCATGGATCCAGTGCGCGCTGCTGAAGCTGTTATCCGTCGCTATCGCAGAATTTGGGCAGCTCTTAAAGAGCGTCAACTTCTTGATCCTAAAGATCGACATGCTGTTGAGCGCGCTATGCGCCAGTTACATGATTTAGGTTTTGCTGTTGAAGAGGTCACAATCACTATGGATGGTGATTCACAACTTTTATCTTTCCAACCGCGTTTAGTTGCTGCTGGTTATCACACACAACGTCTGCGTGAATTAATGGGAATTGATACTGAAGAGCTACAAGCTAAGCGCTTACTCGCATCTTTTGATCGCTATCGTGCCCGGCATGAAAACACCGCGATGTCACTAACTGAGATGGCAAAAAAATGGTTCTTAGAAGTCTTTGAACCAACAATTAATCGAATACCTGAGCATATGCGTGGTCGCGTGGAGCGAGCTCAGATGTTCCATGAAATCCTTGAAAATCGCTGGTATTTGAGTGAGCAAAATGGAACTGATGTGGGCTTGGCCTTTGCTACTGATAATTACGTCGAAGAGATTTTGCCAAATCGGCGTGACTCTGGCGTTGACCTCATCGCCCACTAGGATTACCACGTGAGCAACCCTCCTAATTTTGCACAAGCTGTTGATTTGAGTTCATTAGGAAAACCAAAGAACGTTGCAACGGGACCCACGCCAGGTGTTGCAGTCACTGCCGAAAACTTAACTACAGAGTTTTTACCTCTTTCTAAAACGCGCGCTGTGATTTTGTTTTGCTGGTCGCCGCGCAGTGCTGAATCTATTGAGATGTTAGCGGTGATGGGCGGGCTGGAAACCAGTTACAAAGGTTCATGGAGCTTGGGACATGTTGATATTGATGCACAGCCACAAGTTGCCCAAGCGCTACAAACCCAAAAGATTCCTTATGCAGTCGCATTAATAAATGAACAGATAGTCCCTCTATTTGAACAAGCATACCCAGAAGCACAGATTCGCCTTGTTCTAGATAAAGTCTTGACGTTAGCTGCAGAACAGGGTGTTGGTGATACACCAGTTGAAATAATTGAACCTGAAGAGGAAGAAGCAGTTGCAGCCCTTGAAGCAGGAGATTTTGCCACTGCAGAGATTGCCTATAAGAAACTGCTAGCTAGAAAACCAACAGATTCCTTTGCAAAATTAGGTCTTGCCCAAACTCAGCTACTTATTCGAACCGATGGTTTAGTTCTAGATGCAGTAATCAAAGAAGCTACAGATAATCCTTCAGATTTATCTCTGCAGCTAAGAGCGGCTGATATGGAGATAGTAAATGGGGGAGTGGAAGCAGCCTTTACTCTTCTTTTGCATGCAGTCAAAGAAAGTGCAGGCGATGAGCGCAATAGAGCTAAAGAGCATTTGCTTTCACTCTTTGCCTTAGTAGATCCAGCCGATCCACG
>JBEGPY010000071.1:0-3999 GCA_041181205.1 Actinomycetota bacterium
TATGCCTAAATCAAAGCTCCGTAAGAAAGTCGCTGATGCGCGCGCCCATAACCAGGAAGTTGTCGTAGAAACTCCTCATGGCCCGCTAGAGAGCCCTAAATGGTTAGCTCCAACAATGATTGCCGCCTTCTTGATTGGCCTGTTCTGGATCGTGGTCTTCTATGTCACTCAGACCGCTTACCCAGTCCCAGGCATCGGTGCATGGAACATGATTATTGGTTTTAGCTTTATCGGTGTGGGCTTCTCACTAGCCACTCGCTGGCGTTAACACCTTCTTAATTACACGCATGTAATTCAATCCACATTGTGGGTAAAGGCTGTGGATAACCCTTTAGCGTTTATTGAGGATGAACTGGGCTGCAATAACTCCACCCACTAACCCACCAAGGTGAGCTTTCCAATCAACTCCTCCAAGAACAAAACCAATTGCAAAGTTAATTCCGATAATCACATAGATCGAACGTGTGTCAGCTCCTATGCGCTTTCCAACTATTGCCAGTGCTCCAAATAAACCAAAGATGGCACCTGATGCACCCACTGATTGTCCACCAATTGGAGCAAAATAAGCAGAAGTTAATGACCCTGTGAGCAATGAAAAGAAAAAGATAATAAGAACTTTGTTTTTACCAAATGCAGCTTCAAGTGGATTACCTAAAACCATGAGGGCATACATATTAAAACCAAGGTGCAGTAGTCCGGCGTGTACTAACGCTACTGAAAAAATCCGGTACCACTCATTAGTGATCTGTAAGACTTGCAAACTTGGTAAAAAGGCTAGGTCACGGAAATGTGGGTAAATCATTCCAACAAGATATGCACCGCAGATTAATGCGATTAGAGAATAAGTAGCAGAACGCTTAAGCAACGGTGACGCTGTTGATTGTTATTGGTGTGGCTGGCTTATCTTGCCCACCTGTCTTTGCTTTACCAATGGCATCAACCACAGCTTGGCTAGCAGAATCCTTTACTTCACCAAAGATTGAGTGCTTGCGGTTTAGCCACGTAGTTGGCGCAACGGTAATAAAGAACTGCGAACCATTTGTTCCTGGGCCTGAGTTAGCCATTGCAAGGATGTATGGGCGATCAAAAACTAGCTCTCCGTGGAATTCATCTGCGAAGCGATATCCAGGTCCGCCAGTTCCTTGACCTAGTGGATCTCCACCTTGAATCATGAAACCGTCGATGACGCGGTGAAAAATAGTTCCGTCATAAAGATTGGCATTTGTCTTATTTCCAGTGCGTGGATCAGTCCACTCTTTTTCACCAGTTGCTAACTCAACAAAGTTTGCAACAGTCTTTGGCGCATGGTTAGGAAATAGCTCGACGATGATGTCACCGAGTGATGTGTGTAGGGTCGCTGTAGTTGTCATAACGTGGAGACCAGGGGAATCGAACCCCTAACCCCCGCCTTGCAAAGGCGGTGCTCTACCAATTGAGCTAGGTCCCCGTTTGAGAGCGGGGTGGGCCTAGATGGACTCGAACCATCGACCTCTTCCTTATCAGGGAAGCGCTCTAACCAGGCTGAGCTATAGGCCCGCAACAAAGATGAATCTCGATTGCAGAAGCGCAAGGTTACCTTGAACTTCCCTAACTCCCAAAATGGGGGCTAGCTGCTTAACTCAGAGTGTGAACCATACTAACTTTTCGAAGAAATCTCATCTTCGCTGTTCTTGGTCACTGAGACCAGAGCAACGCCTTCATCCAGGTTCACTAGGCGCACACCCATTGAATCGCGCCCTGTTTGGCGAACTTGGGCTGCTGGTGTTCTCATAACTGTGCCAGCAGAAGTAATTGCTAGGACTTCATCCTCATCGCGCAGCACAAGTGCGCTCACTAATGAGCCTCGTGAGCTTTCATCGATCTTGGCAGCTTTAATTCCAATTCCACCACGGCCCTGTAAACGATATTCATCTAACGGTGTCTTTTTGCCATAACCAGCATCAGTTGCAGTGAAAACAAAAGAGTTAGAGGCTAACTCTGAATTCACTCTAGCCATCGTTAGCAGAGAATCATTTGCTCGGAACTTCATTCCAATAACACCGCTGGTTGATCGGCCCATTGGGCGAAGTGATTCATCATCTGCTGTGAAGCGAAGTGACATTCCCTTTGTTGAAACAAGTAAGAGTTCATCATCGGAGTTAACCAATGATGCGCCAACTACTTCATCTCCAGGTTTTAATGAGATCGCAATTAATCCACCAGTACGTGGGGAATCAAATTCAACCAAAGGTGTTTTCTTTACTAAGCCCTTTTTAGTTGCAAGAACTAAGAATGGCGAGATGGTGTAATCCTTAAGGGAGAGAACTTCGGCAATTTTCTCATCTGGTTTAAATGCCATCAAGTTAGCAACATGTTGTCCGCGGGCATCGCGTCCAGCATCTGGTAGTTCGTGAACCTTTGCGCGATATACACGGCCTTGGTTTGTAAAGAACAATAACCAGTCATGAGTAGATGCGACAAAGAAATGATCAACAACATCATCTTCCTTTAGCGCAGCGCCCTTTACTCCGCGACCACCACGGCGCTGTGATCGATAAAGATCTGCCATGGTGCGCTTTGAATAACCACCACGTGTAATTGTCACAACTACATCTTGGTCTGGGATTAAATCTTCGGCGCTGAAATCACCTTCGCTTGCAACAATCTGCGTGCGTCGATCATCGCCATATTTTGCAACTAAATCAGTGAGCTCTGTTTTAACGATATCGCGCTGCTTTTCAGGGCTAACCAAAATGGCGTTGAGGATGACAATGTCAGCCATTAACGCGTCATATTCATCATTAATCTTCTGGCGCTCAAGGGCTGCAATACGGCGTAGCTGCATATCCAAGATTGCATTAGCTTGAATCTCATCAACATCTAGAAGCTTCATCAAACCTGTGCGAGCTTCTTCAGGTGTGGTGGAAGCACGGATTAAGGCAATAACTGCATCAAGTGCGTCAAGTGCCTTCAGGTAGCCCTGCAAAATATGTGCACGCTTTTCTTTTTCAGCTAAGCGGAACTTAGTACGACGAACTATTACTTCAATCTGGTGGTCAATGTAGTAACGAATGAACTCATCTAGGCGCAATGTGCGTGGCACACCATCAACTAACGCCAACATATTGGCACCAAATGTGTCCTGCAGCTGTGTCTGCTTGTAGAGGTTATTAAGAACAACTTTAGGAATTGCGCTCGTTTGTAAAACAATTACTAATCTCTGGCCTAAGCGCTCATTGCCTTCATCGCGCACATCTGCAATTCCTTTAATCTTTCCATCTTTAACTAATTCAGCGATTTTTAAAGCTAAGTTATCTGGGTTAACTTGATAAGGAAGTTCACTAATAACCAAACATGTGCGCTTGTTAATCTCTTCTACCTGAACAACTGCGCGCATAGTGATTGATCCACGGCCTGTGCGATAAGCATCCTCGATGCCGCCGCGACCAACAATTAAAGCTTTAGTAGGAAAATCTGGGCCTTTAACAATAGTTAGGAACTTAGCTAGAAGTTCTTCTTGCTTCATATCTGGGTTTTCAAGAGCGTATATAACTGCTTCACCGATTTCACGAAGATTATGCGGTGGAATATTTGTTGCCATACCAACTGCGATACCGGCACTTCCATTAACTAAAAGGTTAGGTAGGCGAGAGGGTAAAACTGTTGGCTCTTGTGAGCGTCCGTCATAGTTAGGAACAAAATCAACGGTGTCTTCATCGATATCGCGCATCATCTCCATTGCAAGGGATGACAAACGGGCCTCGGTATAGCGCATTGCTGCAGCTGGATCATTACCAGGTGAGCCGAAGTTTCCATTTCCGTCAATGAGTAAATAACGCAAAGACCAGTGCTGGGCAAGGCGAACTACAGAGTCATAGATCGCGGTGTCACCGTGTGGGTGATAATTACCCATAACATCACCAACAATGCGAGAAGATTTGTAATAACCCTTATCCGGGCGATATCCCGCGTCATACATCGCATAAAGAACACGGCGGTGAACAGGTTTTAACCCATCAC
>JBEGPY010000072.1:0-3927 GCA_041181205.1 Actinomycetota bacterium
CTTGTACTGCACTGCGGCAGGGTGCGCGGAAGTAATCGCGCCAATGCGATTAACAACTCGAGCAACTTGTTGGCGAGCTTCGCCAGTAAATTCAAGTGGAGTGCTTATCAACACATCCAAAGCCGCACGATCAAGTGGCAAGCGATTATCTGCAGCTAAATCATCTAGGAGTGAGTTCTTCTTTCCTTCGCGCATTCCTAGCGCAGCCTTTACTGCATGTTCTTTAATCACTTCATGGGCAACTTCACGCCCTACTCCGGCCTTAACAGCTGCCATCAAAATCTTTGTTGTGGCCAAGAAAGGTAAATAACGCTCTAATTCAGCGGCAATGACTGCAGGGAATGCGCCGAACTCATCTAGAACCGTCAGCATTGTTTCAAGCAGACCATCTATTGCATAGAAAGCATCAGGCATGGCAACGCGGCGAACTACAGAACAGGAGACATCGCCTTCATTCCATTGATCCCCGGCTAGTTCGCTCACCATTGATGCATATCCGCGAAGCACGACTGCTAAACCATTAACTCGCTCACATGAGCGTGTGTTCATCTTGTGTGGCATTGCGCTGCTGCCCACTTGGCCAGCTTTAAATCCTTCAGTGACAAGTTCAGCACCTGCCATAAGACGAATAGATGTGGCAAGGGAAGAAGGTGATGATGCAAGTTGAACCAGAGTTGTCACAACATCATAATCAAAAGAGCGAGGATAAATCTGTCCAGTTGAATCTAGAACGCGATTAAAGCCAAGCTCTTTTGCAATTGTGTTTTCTAATTTTGCATGGGCATCAGTAGAGCCAAGTAAGTCAATTGAATCTTGCGCAGTTCCAACGGGACCCTTCATGCCACGCATTGGGTAACGATCTTGCAAAGCAGTTAAACGCTCATAAGCAAAAAGTAATTCCTCTGCAGCAGAAGCAAATCTTTTGCCAAGGGTTGTAACTTGTGCTGGAACATTATGTGAACGCCCTGCAACTGGTTGGTCTGCATACTGTGTTGCGCGCTCTGCAAGTCGAGCAAGAACTGTAACAACTTTGTCGTGAACTACATCAAGACCGTTTCGAATTTGGAGCGCTTCAATGTTTTCAGTCAAATCACGGCTAGTCATGCCTGCATGGATTGCTTCATGTCCAGCTAGCGCATTGAACTCTTCAATACGAGCCTTCACATCGTGACGTGTCTTCTTTTCACGGGCATCAATGGAGGCAAGATCCACCTGTGTAATTACTTTCTCGTAATCTGTAATTACATCCTTGGAGATTGCATGGCCCAAAGTTGATTGAGCACGCATTACTGCAATCCAGAGCTTTCTTTCAGCGATGATTTTTGCTTCAGGTGCGAAGATTTCACGCATCGCAGCTGATGCATAACGGTTAGCGAGAAGGCTCACGCCCGAATTATCCTTCATTTAATTGCCCTTCTCTGCCACCGACGCATTGAGCGCGATATCGGTGCGATAGAAGGATTCAGCAAGTGAGATCTGGCTGATTGCTCGATAAGCACGGTCGCGAGCTTCGGTTAAGTCACTGCCCGTTCCGGTCACAGTGAGCACTCGGCCGCCTGATGACACTAAGCCTTTTTCGTTGAGAGTAGTTCCTGCATGAAAAATAGAAACTTTTTCAATTGTTGGAAACTCCCCAATTACTCCACCTAGTTGTGGCGCGGTTGGATAACCATTTGACGCTAATACAACGCTCACCGCAGATTCATCACTCCACTGCAAAGTAACACCTTCTAGATTTCTTGTTGCTGCCTTATAGAGAAGTTGTGCCAGAGGTGTTTTTAAAAGTGGAATCAGTACTTGAGTCTCAGGATCTCCGAAGCGTGCATTGAATTCAATCACTCGTGTTCCATGATCAGTTAATGCAAGACCTGCATAGAGCAAACCAACAAATGGTGTGCCACGTGCTGCCATTTCAGCAATCATGGGTGCAAGAACTTTCTTATGTGTATCTTCAATAATATCTGACGGTGCCCAAGGAAGTGGTGAGTAAGCACCCATTCCCCCAGTATTTGGTCCCTGATCACCATTAAGTGCGCGTTTAAAATCTTGTGCAGGTTGCAAGGCAATAATTGTTTTGCCATCACTAATTCCAAAGAGTGAAACTTCTGGCCCATCTAGAAACTCTTCAATAACAACTCGCTTGCAAGATAATGCATGATCTAAAGCTTCTTGGCGATCTCTCGTAACAACAACGCCTTTACCTGCAGCCAAACCATCATCTTTAATAACATATGGCGCACCAAAAGTATCAAGGGCCTTTTCAATCTCTGTCTGCGTTGTGCAGGTGAAACTATGCGCAGTTGGCACACCAGCATCTGCCATCACCTCTTTTGCAAAGTTTTTAGAGCCCTCTAATTGAGCCGCAGCTTTAGATGGGCCAAAGGTTGATATTCCAGCGGCCCGCAGAAGATCTGCAGCGCCATTTACTAATGGAACTTCAGGGCCAATAACAACTAAATCAACATCAAGTTTTTGTGCCAGATCTAGAATTGCTTGGTTATCGCTTATTTCTAATGGATGGCATGTTGCAAACTGCGCAATCCCTGGATTACCTGGTGCAACATGTAGTTCGGTGCACTCTGGATCTGCGTGTAGTCCTAGTCCTAAGGCGTGTTCGCGACCGCCGCTTCCGACTAGGAGGATTTTCATTCTTAGATGAAATCCTTTACGACAATTGTTTCATCGCGCCCGGGACCTACTCCGATTGCACTCATCGGTGCGCCAGAGATTTTCTCTAAAAAGGCGATGTAGTTCTGCGCAGCTTGTGGGAGATCACTGAGTTTGCGTGCACCAGTGATGTCTTCGCTCCAACCTGGCATGTATTCATAAATTGGCTTTGCATGGTGAAAATCAGATTGCGATGCAGGAAGTTCTTCCACGCGCTTTCCATCGATTTCATAAGCAACGCATACTGGAATCTTTTCCCAACCAGTTAACACATCTAACTTAGTTAAGAAGAAATCAGTTAGACCATTAACGCGCACTGCATAACGAGCAATCGGTGCATCAAACCAACCACAGCGACGTGCACGGCCAGTAGTAACACCAATCTCGCCACCAATGCGACGTAGAGCTTCTCCATCTTCATCAAAGAGTTCTGTTGGGAAAGGCCCGCTACCAACGCGTGTTGTGTAGGCCTTAATAATTCCAATGACTCGATCAATCTTTGTTGGTCCAATTCCAGAGCCAGTACATGCACCACCTGCAGTTGGATTACTTGAAGTTACGAATGGATATGTACCGTGGTCAACGTCTAGCAAAGTGCCCTGTGAACCCTCTAAGAGCACACGCTTTCCGGCCTTGAGAGCCTCATTGAGAATCAAAACAGTATCTGCGACATAGGGGCGAAGAATCTCGGCATATGCCAAATACTCGTCAAGAACTTCTTCTACCTCAATGTTTTTACGGTTGAAAACTTTTATAAGAACCTGGTTCTTATCCCGCAACGCACTTTCAATCTTTTGGCGCAAGATGGATGGATCAAAGAGATCCTGAACACGAATACCAATGCGATTAATCTTGTCGGCATAAGCCGGCCCAATTCCGCGACCAGTTGTTCCAATCTTTGATTTACCCAAGAAGCGCTCTGAAACCTTATCGATGGTGCGGTGATAAGGAGTAATCAAGTGCGCATTAGTTGAAATTAACAACTTGCTGCAATCAATACCACGTTCAGTCAATCCAGCGATTTCTTGAAGTAATACACCTGGATCAATAACTACACCGTTACCAATTACTGGAATTACATTCGGTGAAAGAATTCCAGAAGGTAATAAGTGAAGTGCGTACTTTTGATCACCAATAACAACTGTGTGACCTGCGTTGTTGCCGCCTTGATAGCGAACTACATAATCAACGCGATCTCCCAGTAAATCGGTAGCTTTACCCTTGCCTTCGTCGCCCCATTGAGCTCCAAGCAAAACAAGT
>JBEGPY010000073.1:0-3859 GCA_041181205.1 Actinomycetota bacterium
TTAAATCTTTACATCGCTGGGGTACCAGGACTCGAACCTAGACTTACTGAACCAGAATCAGCAGGGCTGCCAATTACCCCATACCCCAAAAACAGCAGGAGCAAAGAATACCAAAGGATTTAGAGCTCTAACCCCGCGCGAATACGGGCCAATGAAGCCTCTTTGCCAAGTAATTCCATAGATTCAAATAGTGGTGGTGAAATCGTGCTACCTGTTGTTGCAATACGCACTGCACCAAATGCAATACGTGGTTTTAATCCCATCTCTTCAATCAATGATGATCGCAGAGCAGCTTCGATACTGTCGTGATTCCAGGTTGCTAATGGCTCCAACTCTTTGAGTGAGCGCTGTAATACCTGCTTTGAGGCATCATCAGTAATTTTTGCAACGCTATCTGCTTCAACTGCAAAGTTTTTAACAAATAAGAATTTGAGCATTGCAGGCACTTCGCTGAGCATAATGATTCGCTCCTGAATCAATGGCAAAGCCAGCTTTACGAGAGCAATCTCATCTGCACTTCCTGTAATGACTCCAGCCTTAGTTAAAAATGGCAGAGACCAATCTAGAAATTCATCGATAGTTAAGGCGCGAATCTTGTCACCGTTAATTGCCTCAAGCTTTTTCATATCAAAGCGGGCAGGTGATGAGTGAACCTTTTCAACAGTAAAGAGCTCGGTCAGCTCCTTCATTGTTACGTTCTCACGATCATCCCCCGGTGACCATCCCAGCAGAGCTAAATAATTACAGATCGCTTCAGGCAAGAAACCTTTATCTCTATACCAAGCAATTGAAACTTCACCGTTTCGCTTTGAAAGCTTTGTATTGTCTTGACCCATAACAAATGGCAAGTGGGCAAACACTGGGTAATCCGCAAGGGCTAAGCCCATGGCTTGATACACACGGATCTGACGTGGTGTAGAAGAAAGTAGATCTTCACCGCGCAAGACGTGAGTGACCTTCATTAAAACATCATCTACTGCAACGGCTAATGTGTAGAGAGGTGAGCCATCACCGCGTGCTAACACAAAGTCAGGCACGAACTTATGATCAAAGGAGACATCTCCACGGATTAAGTCGTTAAAGGTTGTTCCGCCATCAGGCATACGCATACGCACTACTGGCAAGCGTCCTTCGCCCTTATATCCAGCAATTTGATCAGCAGTTAAATCACGGCAATGTCCGTTATAGCCAGGTGCAACATTTGCTGCGCGTTGTGCTTCACGAATAGCTTCTAACTCATCAGCGGAGCAGTAGCAGTGATAGGCATCTTTTTGATCGAGAAACTTTTGTGCCCATTCGGCGTAAATTCCTAAGCGCTGTGACTGTAAGTAAGGTCCATTCTCACCACCAACTTCAGGACCCTCATCCCAGTTCAGGCCAAGCCATTTCAACGTATCGATTGCAGCTTGAATATATTCATCTGTAACCCGAGTTGTGTCAGTATCTTCAATACGAAAAAGGAATGTTCCGCCGGTGTGACGCGCATAAGCCCAGTCAAAAAGAGCTGTGCGGATATTTCCCACATGCAGATCACCTGTTGGAGATGGTGCGAAACGAACCTTTACTTTTTTGGTCAATTTTTTCTCACTTTATTCGTTAGCTCACCTAGACCCTCAATGGCCATTGTGGCATCTGCCCCAGCCACCATCGGTCCAATACCTGCAGGAGTTCCAGTCAAGATGATGTCACCTGGCAGCAATGTCATCACACGTGAGACAAAGTTAATGATTTCAGGAACTTTAAAGATCATGTCACTGAGCGCAGCTAACTGCTTAACTTCACCATTAACTGTTGCGGTAATTTTCTGTGTGCCAGGAATAAAGTCCGTATCAATCCATGGGCCGAGTGGGCAGAAAGTGTCAAAACTCTTTGCACGGGTCCATTGCCCATCTTTTTTCTGTAGATCTCTGGCTGTCACATCATTTGCGATGGTGTAACCAAAGATCACATCGTTCACGCGCTCAAGAGGAACATCCTTGCAAAGGCGACCAATAACAATTGCCAACTCTGATTCATGATCAATGCGCTCTGACATATCTGGCCAAACAATGGTGTCGTTTGGGCCGATGACAGAGGTGTTGGGTTTTAAAAAGATAATGGGTTCATCTGGCACAACCCCGCCCATTTCAGCTGCGTGATCTGCGTAGTTCTTACCAATACAAACAACTTTAGAACGTGGGATAACCGGTGCAAGTAAGCGCACTTTAGAAACTGGAACTGTAGCTGCAGTCTTTTGAATCCCTGAGTAGATGGGATCTCCTGTAATCACCGTAATCATGGCATCGTCTTCTAGAACACCAAAGAGTGGGTCAGTGCCGAGTCCTGAGTCAGGACCTGGAGAGAAACGGACGATGCGCATTGGGCGATTCTATCTCTTACTCGTGGTCTTCAATCTCTTTCTCAAGACGCTCGATTAAGACGCTACTAATTCTACGACGGCGGCCTAATGGACGCTCTGAAGTGATGGACCAACCATGTAATGAAACTGTTGATCCAGCAATTGGCACACGGCCCAGTTTTTGTGCCATTAATCCACCGATCGTGTCTACATCCTCAAAATCAGATTCATTGATTTCAATCTTTAACTCATCTGCTAGATCTTCAATATGAAGTGAGGCGTTGGCTCTTGCCTTATCTGGACTCAGCCAAGCAAAGTCATCTTCACCATCATCAAACTCATCTTCAATCTCACCCACGATTTCTTCGATGATGTCTTCAATTGTAATGATGCCAGCGGTTCCACCGTATTCATCAACTACAACGGCTAAGTGAATCTGATTGCGCTGCATCTCTTTCAGAAGCTCATCGGCCATTTTGATTTCTGGAACGAAGGTGGCTGGACGCATATGTTGTTCAATATTTTCGGTTTGCTCGGCCTCATGGTGATCAAGGGCTCGACGTGCTAAATCTTTAACATAGACAATTCCAATGATGTTATCTGGACCTGTTCCAACAACTGGAATACGAGAGAAACCAGAGCGAAGTGCAAGGGATAAGCCTTGACGCAGATTCTTATCTTTTTCAATCCAGACCATGTCTGTGCGGGGAACCATGAGTTCGCGCACCAAAGTGTCGCCAAGTTCAAATACTGAGTGAATCATTTCGTGTTCATCTGATTCCACAAGACCACGCTCATGAGCTTGATCTACTAAGTCACGTAGCTCAGCCTCTGAAGTAAATGGACCAGAGCGAAATCCTTTTCCTGGAGTCAGAGCATTACCTAATGCAATTAAAAGTTTAGTAACTGGGCCAAGTGCAAAAGCCAATCCATATGCCACGATAATTCCATAGCGGGCATATTTGTGAGGCTGTTGTTTGCCAAGAGTACGTGGACCAACGCCCACCACCACATAGGAAAGCACCACCATGATGGCAACAGTTAATGCCATTGCTTGTGCTGATGAGTAATTGCGCAGCAAAATAACGGCTAATAAAACTGTGGCAGTGAATTCACAGAGCTTTCGCACCAGAAGGATCACATTGAGATATCTAGCTGGCTGAGCGCTGTATTTGCGCAGAAGCATTCCCCCGCGCTTGCCCTCTAACTCTTCAACAACGATGCGAGAGATAGATGTAAGAGCAGACTCAGATGCAGCTAAAAATCCTGCAAAAGCCAACAATAAAATAATGCTAACGATAGCTAACGGACTCATTGAGTTTGCTTCCACTTTTCTACGATTTGTTCTTGCAGGGCAAACATAATCTTTTCTTCATCCGGTTCTGCATGGTCGTAACCAATTATATGGAGTAAACCGTGTGTGGCGAGAATGTAGATCTCATGCTCAGTTGAATGCCCGGCAGTTAACGCCTGAGCTGCAGCAAAACCGGGACTAATCATGATGTCGCCCAGAGTGACAAT
>JBEGPY010000074.1:0-3836 GCA_041181205.1 Actinomycetota bacterium
TTGTGCTCGAAGCTCAGAATCAGACATTGCAACGATACGAGGTTCATGTGCATTAACGACAACAGCAATCTTGCTCAGCTCTCGAAGGACACGACCCTCGCCTGCACGCATAAGCTTGTCAAAAAACGCTGGCATCAATGCAACCTTTCAAAGCTCACGAACTGATGTACTCCAATTTCCCAGCCTCTATCGTAGAGGTTGGGCCACGCAAGCGGTAACCGAGCCCAAGACAGCAAATCCATGTGAATTCAGGGCTCTGGCAGCCTCAGAGACGGTGGCTCCAGTAGTGACTACATCATCAATGAGAATTAAGTCACCCCGTGGATAAATATTCTCGGCTATTCCAAATGCTCCGCGCATGTTAGTAGCCCGCGCCTTAGCAGTCAGCGCGCTCTGATCTTTGACCTTTCGAAGAATAGTTAAAGCTGGAATAACAGGTATAGAAGTTCTCATAGAAATTTCATTACAAATATCGGGAATAAAACTTCTACCTCTTCTTCTTCTATTTATTGTCGAGGAGGGAATCGGAACTAACCTCACATTATATTTATCAAAATTAGCTCTACTAAGAACGTGAACTATGGCCTCAATGATTAATTCGTCAGCTCCTTCCAAACCACGCTCTTTGGCTGCCAAGATTATTTTGCTTGCAGTTGGAGAATAGAGAACTGCTGAATTAACTCGCAACCCTTGAATATGCGTAAGGTAATAATGAGGATGCCACTCCCTTCGACAGTTTGAACAAATAGATATTCCAATTGCATTACAGCCATAACAACGAGTGGGAAAGAGCAGCTGACTTAGCTCTGAAATAACCTGCATATTACCAAGTTATCGTGAAAAGAGTTGAGATGAACCTACTTGTGGAAACTAACCTTGAACATCATCTGGTATTAATTTAATTAAGCGTGATTCAACGCCTTGTCGAGTTTGACGTGGTAGCGTTAAAACAAAATGTGCGCCTTTGCCAGGTCTTCCCCACGCTTCAAGCTCTCCATTGTGCAAACGAGCATCTTCTAGAGCGATTGAAAGTCCTAAGCCAGTACCACCACGAGTTCTTGCTCGTGAAGGATCAGCGCGCCAAAAACGATCAAATACTCGGGTAAGGGCGTTTTCATCCAAACCAATTCCATAATCTCTCACACCAACTGCCACATCATGTTCACTTGCCACGATTGTGATCGCAACTGGCTTTTCTTCAGCGTGATCGATGGCGTTTGAGAATAAATTACGCAAGATACGCTCAACTCTTCGAATATCTGCTTGCACATTAATACTCTCGGCAATGCAATAAATGCGAAGATCTGTAGACCTCTCTCGGGCCACTAGCCCCAAGTCCTGCGCACATCGATTAGCTAATAAGACAATGTCAAAGTCAACGGCTTCAATAACGGCAACTTCAGCATCAAATCGACTGACTTCAAGTAAATCCTCAAGTAATCGCTCGAAGCGATCTAGTTGGGCCACTAAGAGTTCGGTGCTTCTAGCGACGACTGGATCAAAACCATCACGGGAGGCATTAATGACTTCAGAGGCCATTCGTAGCGTGGTCAGTGGTGTTCGAAGTTCATGTGAAACATCTGAAACAAAACGTTGCTGAACACGCGAAAGGTTTTCTAGGCGTGCAATTTGTTTCTCTAAGGACTCTGCCATCTCATTAAAGGCAGTTCCTAAAGTGGCGATTTCATCTTGTGACACTATTTTCATCCGTTGGCGAAAATCTCCAGATGTGAACTGGGTTGCAATCGCGGCCGCTTCACGAACAGGTCGAACAACTTGTCGAACTACAAGCCAAACAATTAATGCAATCAATAAAATCAAAATCAAACCTGTTAAAAGTAAAAGACGTTGAATTAAATCTAGCGTTGCATTTTGATTAGCCAAAGAAAAAAGCATATACATCTCATACTGGCCAGCCCCAGGTATCTGCACTTTTTGGCCAAAAGCCAGACCAGGAATTTTTAAGCCACCTGCATATTGAATAATGACATTAGAAGAAACTAAGTCAGCACTTTTGCGTACACGCTTACTTAAATTCTCAGGAATTGATAACGGATCAACTTGATTAGATGAAATTTCATAATTTTGCTTCCTATTATTGCCAGGACTACGAATAAAAATGACTTCTCGAGCATTTTCATTCGTTGTCAGCGAAGTTGCCGAACTAATGATGTCGTTAATAACTTTAAATACAGCAGCTTCTTTTTCACCTTCAGCTAATAGAAAACGGTATTCAGCTGAAAATATTGTTGATCGGGCTTCAATACGCGAAGATTCCAGATTCACTTTCTTGATTCCCGTGGCTAACTGTGAGTTAAGCGCAGAACCAGTTAGGTATACGACGCCTAAGGAGAGCAAAACAGTTGAAATAATCACTCTAGTTGCAAGTGAATTACGAAGACGTAAGAAGATACGGTTCATAGTTTAGGAACCGCCCATCACTCCAGCTTTATAACCAACTCCACGCACAGTAACCACAATTTCAGGTCGTTCTGAATCATGCTCAATCTTGGAGCGAAGACGTTGAACGTGGACATTGACCAGACGTGTATCAGTGGAATGGCGATAGCCCCACACTTCACTCAGCAACGCATCACGCGTAAATACACGGCCAGGCTCTTTAGCCAGTGCTACTAATAAATCAAACTCCAAACGAGTCAATGAAATCTGCTTACCTGCGCGCAAAACTTGATGTGCTTGAACATCTATGGCTAAGTCGCCGATAGTTAATAAACCAGCGATATCAACATTTGTTCGGCGCAAGCGTGTGCGAATACGGGCAATCAACTCTGATGGATGTCTAAATGGTTTAACCATGTAATCATCTGCCCCAGCTTCAAGCCCGCGCACAACATCATGCGAGTCACCTTTTGCAGTTAACATAATGATTGGAACCATTGATTCTGCACGAAGTAATTTACAGACTTCAATTCCATCGAGTCCAGGCAACATAACATCCAACAGAACTAAATCTGGTGGATTGTTACGAAATACATCGAGAACTTCATCCCCGCGACTTACGAGGTCTACATCAATACCTGCACCGGTTAAAACAATGCCGAGCATTTCGGCAAGGTCCTGGTCGTCATCGACGACCATAACCAATGTCATTAGCTACCGTGCTCCCAAGAGTTCAAGTACATATCTTGTGCTGGAGTAAGTGTGTCAATGAGGCCGCCCATGCTCTTCAACTTCAAGCTAGCAACTTCCTTATCGATATATGTAGGAACGTTGTGAACACCAGGCTTTAAGTTCTTAGCTTCCTTAACAAGGTATTCAGCAGTTAACGCTTGATCAGAAAATGACATGTCCATAACTGATGCTGGGTGACCTTCTGCTGCACCAAGGTTAACTAGGCGACCTTCTGCAAGAAGAAGCAAACGGCGACCATCAGCCATGACATATTCATCGGTTTGGTGACGCATCTTTGCATTCTTCTTCACTGAATGCTGCTCTAGCCAAGCAACGTCGATTTCAATATCAAAGTGGCCTGAGTTAGCCATGATTGCGCCATCCTTCATTACTGCAAAGTGCTCATCGCGCAATACATCACGGTTACCTGTAACAGTAATGAAAACGTCGCCTACCTTTGCAGCATCTGCCATTGGCATAACTCGGAAACCTTGCATCATTGCATCTAATGCCTTAGTTGGATCAATTTCAGTAATGATTACGTCAGCGCCCATTCCCTTGGCACGCTCTGCAACACCTTTACCGCAGTAACCGAATCCAGCAACTACAAGAATGCGTCCTGCTAGAAGGAAGTTAGTTGAACGAAACACTGCATCAAGAGTTGATTGACCTGTTCCATAACGGTTATCAAACATGTGCTTTGT
>JBEGPY010000075.1:0-3835 GCA_041181205.1 Actinomycetota bacterium
GGTAAGAAGCGCATGAAGATGGTGGGACGCGTTGAAGTTCCACAAGAGGCTTTCGTAGCAGCACTTGCGACCGATGCAGATATTGAAAAGGTCAAGGCTGCACGCAAAGCAGGGCAATGACGCTCTCTTTTTACGTACACATCCCGTACTGCATTAAGCGGTGCGGCTACTGTGATTTCAACACTTACACACCATCTGAACTCCAAGATGGCGCAACGCTAGAAATCGTTAGCAATGACTATATCGATGCAGTCTTAAAAGAGTTAGATGCTGCGCCAAAAGATCTAGTCCCAACAATCTTCTTTGGGGGAGGAACGCCTTCACTTTTGCCAGCTGATGATTTAGGCCGAGTGATTGCAGCGATTAAGGCGCGCAATGGTTTAACTTCCGATTGTGAGATAACTCTGGAAGCTAACCCTGATTCAGTGACAAAGGAGAAGCTAGAGCGCTACCTACAAGTTGGCTTTAATCGCATCTCTTTCGGTATGCAATCTGCAAAACCGCATGTATTGGCTGTACTTGATCGCACGCATAATCCGGAGAACGTTAAGCGCGCAGTTGATATGGCACGTGCTGCAGGATTTAAGAGTATTAGCGTTGATCTCATTTATGGAACACCAGGGGAATCACTGGAAGATTGGCGCGAAAGCGTCCAAGCTGCACTTGATTTAGATATCGATCACATCAGTGCATACGCACTCATCGTTGAAACTGGCACGAAGCTGGCTGCCCAGATTAAACGAGGCGAACTTTCAATGCCAGATGATGATTTGATGGCTGATATGTATTTATTAGTTGATCAAATGTGTGAAGCTCGCGGGCTTAGTTGGTATGAACTCTCTAACTGGTCTAAGCCTTCCCATGAGTGCCGTCACAATATTGCTTACTGGGAAAATAGAAACTGGTGGGGTCTTGGGCCAGGTGCACATTCCCACGTTGATGGAAAACGCTTTTGGAATGTTAAACACCCGAATGCTTATAAAGAAAAGCTCTTTGCTTCACAATCTCCCATTCATGAGAGTGAAGATTTGACGTTAGAACAAAAAGCTAGTGAAGAGATAATGCTTGGAATCCGTATGAGAGATGGTCTGCAGATTTCACTACTAGATCCCCATCAATTAGAGCTTTTAGCTACCTATCGTGAAAATGGATATATCGAACTGCGTGATGATCGCGTCTTGCTGACTCCAGTGGGACGCTTGATTGCAGATCGAATCGTGCGAGAAATAACTTTCTAGTAACCTAGGCCCACTATGTCATCACGCCGTCTTGAAATCCTTCGCGCAATTGTCGATGAGTACGTTTTGACGCAAGAGCCTGTCGGCTCAAAGTCAATCGCCGATCACCATGGACTCGGAATTTCACCTGCCACAATCCGAAATGAAATGGCTGTTCTTGAAGATGAAGGCTTGATCACGCAACCTCACACAAGTGCTGGTCGCATTCCAACAGATCTTGGATATCGAGTTTTTGTAGATAAGTTAGCAACCGTTAAGCAACTCTCAACTGCTGAGCGTAGAGCGATCGAAACATTTCTTCAGGGCTCTAATGATCTAGAAGAGTTATTGAAAAAATCTGCCAAGTTATTAGCAGATATTACAAAGCAAGTTGCTGTCGTTACATTCCCAATAATTGGAGAAGGCCGAGAGAAGATGGCAATCTCAGGAACAGCAAACTTGGCTCGATCTGGGGAAGATTTAGGACTTTCTCTCTCACCAATTCTTGAAGCACTAGAAGAACAAGTTGTTATTTTGCGTTTGCTAGATGAGGCGCGTTCAACGGTGCACGTTCGAATAGGTAGTGAGCAGAACGAGACCAATTTGCAGTCGACATCACTGGTCACAGTTGGTTATGGCGTGGAGTCGGCCCAACATGGCGCAGTTGGCGTCTTAGGGCCAACTCGTATGGATTACGCAGGTTCTATTGCCGCAGTTTCTGCAGTTGCTCGTTATGTGGGCCGCTTCATTGATGAAGGTGCATAAGTTGAGCGATCATTACCAAACGCTCGGTGTTACGCGTGAAGCTTCAGCTGATGAGATCAAGAAGGCCTACCGCAAACTTGCCCGTGAATTACACCCAGATGTGAACCCAGATCCTGCGGTGCAGGATAAGTTCAAAGAAATCACTGCTGCCTATGAAGTACTAAGTGATTCACAAAAGCGCCAGTCATATGACATGGGTGGCAACGCTTTTGGTGGAGGCGGTTTCGGTGGTGGGTTTAGCGACATCATGGATGCATTCTTTGGTGGCGGTGGATCACGTGGACCACGTCCACGCATGCGCGCAGGTCAAGATTCTCTCATTCGTGTGCAAGTAGATCTGCATGAAGCATGCTTTGGAACAGAGCGAGAGATAACTGTTGAAAGCGCAGTTGTGTGCCCTAAGTGCACAGGCAGCGGTTGTATTGATGGTGCTCAGCCATCAACGTGTGCGGTGTGTAGAGGTCGCGGTGAAACTCAGCAAGTAGTTCGCTCAGTTATTGGGCAAGTGATGACATCTCGTCCATGTAATGCATGTGGTGGATATGGAAGTGTTATTCAAAACCCTTGCCGTGAGTGCGCAGGAGAAGGTCGTGTTCGATCACGTCAGAACATTCAAGTAAAGATTCCGGCAGGAGTTGAAACAGGAAATCGTATTCAACTATCTGGTCGCGGCGAAGTAGGCCATGGTGGGGGACCTGCCGGTGATTTATATGTTGAAATTGTTGAAACAGATCATGATTATTTGATTCGCGAAGGCGATACTTTGCATATGTCTCTCTCCGTCTCTATGAGCGCTGCAGCCATTGGCACAACAGTCACCGTTGAATCTTTAGATGGCCCAGTTAATGTTCAGGTTAAAGCTGGAACACAAAGTGGAACTCCTATTGCAATTAAGGGCAAGGGAATGACTCGCTTGCGCCATGGTGGCCGTGGAGATTTAGTTGTCCATGTTGAAGTTCAGACTCCGACCAAACTCAGTCGTGACGAGGAAGAGTTATTGCAGAAGTTTGCTGATCTGCGGGGAGAAAAATCAGGAGATGCCCATGTGAAGAACCCAGATGGTGGAATCTTTTCCAAGATTAAGGGTGCGTTTACCAAATAATGTTGACTCTATTTTTTGTCGATGATCTGCCAACAACAGTGGGGCAGATTTATGACTTTGATAATGAAGATGCCAACCATGCTGTGCGGGTATTGCGCATGAAAGCAGGGGATATTTTTATGCTCAGCGATGGGCAAGGCAGCTGGAGCCAGGTGAAAGCATTTGCTATAAAAAAGAGGTCACTTGAAGTTGAAGTCATGGCCTCAGGATTTCAAGAAGTCTTAGCAACAACCATCACAGTCGTGCAGGCGCTGCCAAAAAGTGATCGTGCAAAAGAGGCTATCGAGCTGTTAACTGAAGCAGGTGTTGATCGTATTGTGCCATGGCAGGCATCTCGCAGCATCGGCAAAGTATCTGAGAAGTTCTCAGTTACTGCACGTGAAGCAAGCAAGCAATCACGCAGACTACGTATTCCAGAAGTTACAGATATCGCAATAACGCAGCAGATCTGTGAAGCAATAAAGCTCAGTGATTTAGCTGTTGTGTTTCATGAAAGCTCAACAACCAAACTCAGTGATGCCATCTCTTCTCACAACGTTGCACATCTGCTCATCATCATCGGACCAGAAGGTGGAATCACACCTACTGAACTTGATCAATTCGTTGAAGCAGGGGCAAAAGTTGCGCTGATGGGAAGTCCAATCTTGCGCTCAGCCCATGCAGGTATTGCGGCAGTCGCGGCTATTTCAGCCTTGCTCAAGGTATGGTAATTACGTGGCGTTAGATTCAAACTGCTTGTTCTGCAAAATCA
>JBEGPY010000076.1:0-3829 GCA_041181205.1 Actinomycetota bacterium
CTCAACTCTCCTTTGTTAAAGCCAAGGTTAGTTGAACATTCAACCACTAGCAACTTGGAGTTATAGAGCCTTAAGTGCTGATACGACCTTAGTCAGTGAAGCTTTTGCATCACCGAATAAGAGCATGGTCTTTGGATCATAAAGAAGTTCATTTTCAATTCCAGCAAAGCCAGGACGCATTGAACGCTTTAAGAAGATGATGTTTGCAGCATTATTTACTTCCAAGATAGGCATTCCATAAATTGGGCATCCTGGAGAAGTTTTTGCAGCTGGGTTAACAACATCGTTTGCACCAATGACAATTGCCACATCGGTCTGACCAAATGTTGGGTTCACTTCATCCATTTCAGCAAGCTGTTCGTATGGAACATTTGCTTCTGCAAGCAAGACGTTCATATGTCCAGGCATACGACCAGCTACAGGGTGAATGCCGTATGCAACATCAATTCCCTTAGCAATCATCATGTCTGCAAGTTCACGAACGGTGTGCTGAGCTTGTGCAACAGCTAAACCGAATCCTGGAACGATCACTACACGACGTGCATAGTTGAGCAAGATCGCAACGTCATCAGGTGAACCTGAACGCACTGGGCGTTCTTCGCCTACGCCAGTTGCTTCTTGTGGCTTTGCAGTAAATGCACCGAAGAGAGTTCCAAATAATGAACGTCCCATGGCTTCTGCCATTAAGCGCGTCAAGATTGTTCCTGATGCTCCCACCAAAGTTCCTGCAATGATCAATAGAACTGAATCTAGAACATAACCACTTGCTGCCACAGTTAATCCAGTAAACGCGTTCAATAGTGAGATAACAATTGGAACATCTGCGCCACCCACTGGGAGTACAAAGAGAACACCAAAAAGGAGCGATAGTGCAGCTAGAACCAATAGTGGCGTGGTTCCAAGAGCAGTAACAACCCAGCCACCAACACCAATAACGCTAGCCAGCGTTGCTGCAATGATGAATCGACCTGCTGGGAAAATTACTGGGCGAGTAGTCATCAACTCTTGAAGTTTTAAGAAAGTAATAATTGAGCCACTGAATGAAACACAGCCGACGATTACTGTAAAGACTGTGAAGAAAACTTCAGCTGTAGTTGCTTCTGCCCCTAAGTGCAGGTATTCAACGATTGCTACCAAAGCAGCTGCGCCACCACCCACGCCATTAAACAAAGCCACAAGTTGTGGCATCTGAGTCATTTGAACTTTGCGGGCAGCTGGAACACCAACAGCTAGACCAACTAGCATCGCACCGAGAATCCAACCTAAGTTATTAAGTGGAAGAGATGAACCAGGATTGGCATAGAAGAAGACGACCAACGTTGCCAATGTGGCACCAAAAGCACCGATTAAGTTTCCGCGACGTGCAGTCTTTGGGTGAGATAAACCTTTAAGCGCAAGGATAAATGCCACACCGGCAGCTAAACCTATGAGGTCATAGAGCGTGCGGTTCATTTTTTCTTTCCTTTGAACATTTCAAGCATTCGATCGGTCACGACGAATCCGCCCACCATATTGATCGTTGCTAGAACAATTGCGGCAACTGCCAGGCCTAGCTCAAGGTTGGTTGAACTGTGATCAGCAACAATGATTGCGCCCACCAAAATAACACCGTGAATCGCGTTGGCACCTGACATAAGGGGAGTGTGCAAAGTTGAAGAAACTTTAGAAACAACCTCAAAACCCACGAAGACAGCTAATACAAAGATTGAAACAATTGCCATCGGTTCCATTTACTTGTCTCCTCTTCGTGATCCAGCGTGTGTTAGCGCAGAGCCATTAATAATTTCATCCTCAAAATTAAGGTTAAATGCAACCCCTTCACCCTCTTTTGCAGCCGTAGTCATGAGAGTCAAAAGATTAACTACGTTGCGCGAATACAGGAATGAAGCGTGGAATGGGAGCTGGCTTGGAACATCTTTGCCGCCCCAGATCTTTACGCCGCCTGAAGTAATAACAATCTCTCCAGGCTTAGATCCTTCAACGTTTCCACCAGTTTCAGCAGCTAAGTCAACGATGACTGTGCCTGGCCCCATTGAATCGACCATTGCTTGGGTCATTAAGCGAGGTGCTTGGCGACCAGGTACTGCAGCAGTTGTAATAACAATGTGTGACTTGGCAATGTAAGGAGTTAGAAGTTCACGTTGCTTTGCTGCACGCTCTTCAGTCATCTCACGTGCATAACCACCAGCGCCTTCTAATGATTCAAGTTCTAACTCAACAAATGTTGCACCCATTGATCGAACTTCATCAGCAGATGCTGGGCGAACATCGTAAGCAGAAACAACTGCACCAAGTCGGCGGGCAGTTGCAATTGCTTGTAGTCCTGCAACACCTGCGCCAAGGACAAGTACTTGTGCCGGTGTAACTGTTCCTGCTGCTGTCATAAGCAATGGGAAAAATCTTGGTGATAGTTCTGCGCCAACAAGAACTGCTCGATATCCGGCACATAATGCTTGAGATGTAAGTGCGTCCATTGATTGTGCGCGTGAAATACGTGGAACTAGTTCAAGTGAAAATGCTGTAACTCCGGCAGATGCTGCAGCATCGATTGAATCAACTGCAGTTACTGGAGAGAGGAATGAAATGGTGATTGCACCCTTTTTTAACTTACCCATTTGAGCGGGCGTTAAAGGTTGAACTGAAAGGACTGCATCAGCGGTGCTGAGCACTTCACCATCAGAAATCGTTGCACCGGCAGCTTTAAATTCAGCATCAAGGGCCTGAGAATGGGTTCCAGCTCCAGATTCGATGACAACATCAAAACCAAGTCGAGTTAATTTGTTGATGACATCGGGGACAAGCGCCACGCGCTTCTCACCATCTTTAATTTCTTTCGGGACGACTACACGCATGGGCAGAATGCTAGTGCTAGTTGCCTTTCAAGTCACCCTGAGTGAGGTGGAAAAGCAGCGATTGAATCGTTGTGCGGCGATGATATGCCTCACGCCAAATTACAGAACGTGGACCATCGATCACAGATGCCTCAACCTCTTCACCTCTGTGTGCAGGTAAACAATGCATGAATATTGAATCCTTATTTGTGAGTGAGAATAAATTCTCTGTTACGGCAAAGGGTGCCAGTGCCAGCGTTTTCTCCTTGCGTTCACTTTCAGAATCTCCCATCGACATCCACACATCTGCATATAACACTGATGCATCTTTAGATGCAGCTTCTGGATCATGAACTACTTCAACTTTTCCACCGCTTTTAGCTGCGATATTTTTTGCAATCTCAACAACTTTTGGATTAGGTGCCCACTTACCTGTTGGTGTGGCAGCAACAACATGCGCACCCATGATTGCACCCATAATCAACCAAGCATGTGACATGTTGTTTCCATCACCAAGATAAACAAATTTGCGACCAGTAATATCTTTTCCGAAGTTTTCGCGAATAGTTAGCCAATCGGCAAGTAACTGGGTTGGGTGATCATCATCAGTTAAGGCGTTAATAACAGGGATGGATGCATGAGCACCTAATTCATCAACATCTGCCTGAGCAAAGGTGCGAATGATAAGTGCACTGCAATAACCGCTAATAATTTTTGCTGTGTCTTCAATTGTTTCTCCACGGCCCAGTTGCAATTCATCGCCGCGAATAAAGATTGGAGTGCCACCTAAGTGGGCGACTGCTGTTTCAGAGGAAAGTCGAGTTCGGGTTGAAGGCTTAGTCATATAGATAGCAACGCTCTTATTAGCTAAAGCGCTCTTTGAACGAAGTGGATCTGCAGCAAATGCCGCAGCGGTTTCCAGCAAAAGCTCAACATCATCGCGGCTGAGATCTTGTGTGCGCAGTAAGTCCTTCATTTGTGAATTCTACTAGGTAGTT
>JBEGPY010000077.1:0-3829 GCA_041181205.1 Actinomycetota bacterium
TTAAGGACACTCACCTAAGGCGGGAGGGCATATGAGCGAGAACGATAAAGTCGCGATGCTCGGCCTGACTTATGACGATGTCCTTCTCTTGCCAGATGCATCAGAAGTTGTGCCATCTGAAGTTGATACATCCACACGATTAACTAGAAACATCACTATCGCCGTTCCATTGGTTTCTTCAGCAATGGACACAGTTACTGAATCTGCAATGGCAATTGCGATGGCAAAGGCTGGTGGAATTGGAATCATTCACCGTAATCTGCCAATTGATGAGCAAGTAACACATGTGAAGTTGGTAAAAAACGTTGGACTTGCTGGAGCTGCTGTTGGTGTTGGTGACGATGGGTTTGCTCGCGCCAAGGCCCTCATTGAAGCTGGTGTTGATGTTGTAGTTGTTGATACTGCACATGGTCATCATCGCGCTGTTTTAGATGCGATTTCACGCATCAAGAAGTTTTCGCCAACAACTGAAGTTATCGGTGGCAATGTTGCAACTCGCGCAGGTGCACAAGCCCTCATTAATGCAGGTGCTGATGCAGTAAAAGTTGGAGTTGGTCCTGGCTCGATATGTACTACTCGAGTAGTTGCAGGAGTTGGAGTTCCACAAATTACAGCAATCTTGGAAGCCTCTAAAGCCTGCAACAAAGCAGGTATTCCTTTAATTGCTGATGGTGGATTGCAATATTCAGGTGACATCGTTAAAGCTCTAGTAGCTGGTGCAAATGCAGTAATGCTGGGTTCATTACTTGCTGGATGTGAAGAAGCACCAGGTGAACTCGTTGAGATTAATGGCATTAAATACAAGACATACCGCGGCATGGGCTCTTTGGGTGCGATGCAATCACGCGGTGAAAAGAAGTCTTATTCTAAAGATCGTTATATGCAGGATGATGTTTTATCTGAAGACAAGCTTGTTCCAGAAGGTATTGAAGGCAAAGTTGTTTTCCGCGGAACGGTTGCTGAAGTAGTTCACCAACTCGTAGGGGGACTACGCTCTGGAATGGGTTACGCAGGAGCTCCAGATATTGAAACTTTGCGACGAGATGGACACCTGATTCAAATTACTGCTGCAGGTTTGCAAGAAAGTCACCCACACGATGTTGCACACATTGCCGATGCGCCTAATTATCAAGGGAAAGGCCGCTCATGAAAGAGATCGAGTTAGCACCAGGTAAGCGCGCGAGAAGTGCTTATTCATTTGATGACATAGCAATCGTGCCAAGTCGCCGTACGCGTGATCCTGAAAATGTTTCAACTAACTGGCAAATAGATGCTTATAAATTTGATTTACCAATGATGGCTGCGCCGATGGACTCTGTAGTCTCCCCAGAGACTGCAATTGAAATTGGACGACTTGGCGGACTGGGTGTTCTCAACCTTGAAGGTCTATGGACTCGATATGAAGATCCACGTATTCCTTTGGGTGAAATCGCTTCGATGCCAGATAAGAATGCAACTAAGCGTATGCAGGAAATCTACAACGAACCCATTAAACCTGCACTAATCAAGGCTCGCATCGCACAAATCCGTGATGCTGGTGTGACAGTTGCAGCCTCACTCTCACCTGCTCGCACAGCAGAACTTCACAAAGCAGTAATTGATGCTGGTGTTGATATTTTCGTTATTCGCGGAACAACTGTGAGCGCTGAACATGTTGCTTCAGAAGAAGAAGCGCTTAATTTGAAGAAGTTTATTTATGAGCTAGATGTGCCAGTAATTGTTGGTGGAGTTGCAACTGCAACTGCTGCGCTGCACCTCATGCGTGCTGGTGCTGCCGGAGTCCTTGTTGGTTTTGGTGGCGGGGCGGCACACACAACACGTAAGGTTTTAGGTATTGAAGTACCAATGGCATCAGCAGTTGCTGAAGTTGCATCTGCACGTCGTGAATATCTTGATGAATCTGGCGGACGCTACGTTCATGTGATTGCAGACGGAGCAGTTGGTCGTAGCGGTGATATTGCTAAAGCAATTGCATGCGGCGCAGATGCGGTCATGATGGGTTCTCCGCTTGCTAAAGCATCTGAAGCCCCAGGACTTGGATGGCACTGGGGATCAGAGGCACATCACCAAGTTCTCCCACGTGGAGAGCGCGTAAACGTTGGAACTGTTGGAACGTTAGAAGAGATTTTGCTTGGACCATCACATACATCTGATGGATCAATGAATTTGTTTGGTGCTCTTCGCCGCGCAATGGCTACATGTGGTTATTCAGATGTGAAGGAGTTCCAGCGCGTAGAGGTACTTATTCACCGTGCCTAATGATCGCGGCGTACTTGTAGTCGATTTCGGGGCGCAGTATGCCCAGTTGATTGCCCGTCGTGTTCGTGAAGCCCACGTTTATAGTGAAATTGTTCCTTCAACAATTACGGCAGCACAAGTTCGTGAAAAGAATCCTTCTGCAATTATTTTATCTGGCGGGCCTTCAAGTGTTTACGCCGAAAATGCCCCGCAATTTGATGTTGCAATTCTTAAGTTAGGAATCCCAGTTTTTGGAATCTGTTATGGGTTTCAAGTAATGGCTGCTGCCCTTGGTGGAGTTGTTAGTCAGACTGGTAAATCAGAGTTCGGTCGCACGGACGTTAGCGCGCAAACTGCTTCAAAGATTTTTAACGGTCTTCCAGCCCAGCAAAAAGTATGGATGTCACACGGGGACGCAGTAACTACCGCACCTGCAGGATTTAGCATTTGTGCCGTTACTGCTGACACACCAATCGCAGCTTTTGAAGATGCATCAGGTCAAATGGCTGGAGTTCAGTTTCACCCAGAGGTTTTGCATAGTGAACATGGCCAAGCGATATTGCGTAATTGGTTGGTCAATACAGCAAAATGCGATGCAACATGGACAACTGGAAACATTGCACAGACTGAAGTAGCCAAAGCCAAGCAAGTTATTGGCGATAAAAGAGTCATTTGTGGTTTATCTGGTGGAGTTGATTCAGCAGTGGCCGCAGCCATTATTCAGAAAGCTGTTGGTAAGCAGTTAACATGTGTGTTTGTAGATCATGGGTTATTGCGCAAGGGTGAAGCAGAACAAGTAGAGCGAGATTTTGTTGCCTCAACTGGAGTTCAGTTAGTTGTTATTGATGCAAAGAAGCAGTTTTTGGATGCCCTTAAAGGTGTTACTGATCCAGAAGAGAAGCGCAAGATTATTGGCCGTGAGTTCATTCGATCTTTTGAAGCTGCAGCTCGCGATATCGCAGCCGGTGGAGATGTTGAATTCTTAGTACAGGGCACGTTGTATCCAGATGTTGTTGAATCTGGTGGCGGCAGCGGAACTGCCAACATTAAATCCCACCACAATGTTGGCGGATTACCAGATGACTTGAAATTTACTTTAGTTGAACCCCTTCGAACTTTATTTAAAGATGAAGTTCGACAGGTGGGGCTCGAGTTAGGCCTGCCTGAAGAAATCATTTGGCGCCAACCATTCCCAGGACCAGGTCTTGGAATTCGCATTGTTGGTGAAGTGACTCAGGAGCGCCTAGATTTATTGCGCGAAGCCGATGCAATTGCCCGATTTGAGTTAAAAGCTGCGGGACTTGATCGGGATATTTGGCAGTGTCCCGTAGTGCTCTTGGCCGAAGTTCGAAGTGTTGGCGTGCAGGGGGATGGTCGCACGTATGGTCATCCAATTGTCTTGCGTCCAGTATCTAGCGAAGATGCGATGACAGCTGATTGGTCTCGCATACCATATGAAGTTCTTGAGAAGATTTCGACTCGCATAACTAATGAAGTGCGTGAAGTTAATAGAGTCGTGTTAGATGTGACAAGTAAACCGCCAGGAACGATTGAATGGGAATAAGCGTGAAGAAGCTATCTTTAGTTTTAG
>JBEGPY010000078.1:0-3793 GCA_041181205.1 Actinomycetota bacterium
AGAGGTCGTAGGTTCAAATCCTGCCCCCGCTACTACGCACAACAGTATGAAAGATCTCGCTGGTGGAACATCCACTAGCGAGATTTTTTATTTGATACGAAGTGAGTTAGTAACAACAAAGAGTGAAGAAAGCGCCATTGCCGCTGCGGCATATATTGGTTGCAATAAACCTAGGGCTGCAATAGGTAAGCCAATGACGTTATAGATAAGTGCCCAACCCATATTCAAACGGATGATCTTCAAGGTCTTTTGGGAAAGCTTGAGCGCTGAAATGACACTTCCCAAACCTGAGTTCATCAACGTTATATCAGCCGAAGAGATTGCTGTGTCAGTACCGGTTCCCATAGCCATAGATAAATCAGCGGCCGTTAAGGCTGCAGCATCATTGATTCCATCGCCAATCATAAGAACGCAACGTCCTTCACTCTTTAATCTCTCAACAATGGCCAACTTTGTCTCTGGCATAGCAGCAGAAACGACATGCTCACTATTAATTCCAACAGTTGAAGCAACAGAGGCGGCAACCTCTGCGCTATCTCCCGTAACAAGCCATGGTGTGATTCCCATTGATTGAAGAGCACTAACAGTCTCTGCTGCATCGCTTTTTAGTTGATCACCAACAGCAAAGACAGCTAAAGCAACGCCATCCCATGCCAAAACTGACACTGTTAATCCTGCGCTCTGCCCAGCTGTTACTGCTGCCTTAATCTCTGGGTGAAACTCTGTGCAGCTGTGTGCAACGGCTGCAGGCGAACCAATCAACACAACAGGTGATTGAGTTCCAAGATTTACACGACCTGCAGCACCAGAACCCGGAGTAACTGAGAAATCTGTGGCCACGTAGTTTTTTGCTCCAGCACTGAGTGCGTAGCGAGAAATAGCTAGAGCAACTGGGTGTGAGTTAGCAGATTCAATGGCATTTGCTGAAGAAAGGATTGTTGTTTCATTAATCAATGATGCGAAGGATGCACCCAGAACTGATCCGGCAGCGGCAGAAATAACTGCATTCTGCACATTCATCACACCCTCTGTGAGTGTTCCAGTCTTATCAAAGACCACTGTGTCCACATTACGGGCAACTTCTAATACTCGAGGTTCGCGCAGGACTATTCCGCGCTGTGCTCCGCGTCCAGATGCAACAAGTAATGCAACCGGTGTAGCAAGTCCTAGTGCGCATGGACAAGCAATGACAAGCACAGTAATGGCCACAGAAATAGATTGTGTGAGGCTGTAGCCGCTGTAATACCAGCCTACAAAAACACCAATTGCTAAAACTGTAACAATCGGAACAAAGACTGCGCTAATTCGATCAGCTAGGCGCTGAATAGGTGCTTTAGTACCTTGGGCACTAATTACCATTGCTGTGATGCGGGCAAGTTCAGTATCACTTCCCACTCGTGTAGCGCGCACAATCAATCGACCATTGTGATTAACCGATGCACCAATTACTTGAGATCCAGGACCAACATCTACAGGCTTTGATTCACCTGTGAGCATTGAGTTATCAACTGCGCTCTGCCCACTGACCACAATGCCATCGGTTGCAACTCGATCACCCGGTCTAACTTCAAATTCATCACCAATTTGTAACTGCTCGATTGGAACAATCAGTGGGAATCCCCCACGAACAATCGTTACCTCTTTGCTGCCTAGAGCTAAGAGAGAAGAAAGAGCAGCACCTGCACGAGCTTTTGCTCTGGTTTCTAAGAACCGTCCAAGGATGACAAAGAAAATAACTCCTGCTGCAACCTCTGTGTAAACATCACCCTCACCAGTTGAATTTGCATAAATCGACCAAGTAAATGCTGCAATTGAACCCATTGAAATGAGGTTGTCCATTGTTGGATGCTTCAGATTTCGTAGTGCAGCACGGTGAATTGGCCAAGCAACAAAGAGAACTACTGGTGCACTTAAAGCAATTACTAACCAAGCTGTGGCTGAATAAAGTGGATGCGGAAGGCCAAATACATCTAACTGATCATGAATCCACATATCTATGTGGTGGTGCCAACTCATTACCATTGAGAGCGTTACTGCAGGAACTGCAAATATAAATGCAAAGAACAAAGCCCTCGCTGATTTCTTACTATGCAAAGTTACTGCCTGTGCATCCTGCAAAAGGCTGGCTTTATATCCCGCTTTTTCAACTGCTTTGATTAAATCTTTAACATCTATATCGGCAGGTGCCAAAATATGGGCAGTCTCAGTTGCAAAATTGATACTTGCTCGAACGCCCTCCATGCCATTGAGCGCTTTTTCAACTGTATTAACGCAGGAAGAGCAGGTCATTCCCTCAATAGCAAGGGTTGTGGGTTCTAAGATCGTTTCAGTTGCCATAGCCACTTACCCGTTCAGCGCTTTGATGAGAGCTTCATGTACTGCCTTGTTCGTAGAAACTCCACTGCCACCAAATGGACCAAGTTCACCTGAAGTATTTGTAAACACTCCTCCAGCTTCGCGAACAATAATATCTAGAGCTGCCATGTCCCACACTGCAAGAGTTGGCTCAATGGCAATATCTACCGCACCCTCTGCAACCAACACATGTGACCAAAAGTCACCCATTCCACGAGTGCGCCATGCAGTAGAGAGAATTGAGTTAAAGGCCTTTAATCGTGAACCAAAGCCAACAAAATCTGAATAGGCAACCGAAGCATCCGTTATGGATGAGACTTGTGACACTGCCAATTTTCTACTCTGGCCGTTAAAAGTTACAAAGGCACCTTCACAACATGATGCGTGCCATCGACGCGCAAGTGCCGGTGAGCTAGCAATTCCCACTACTACTTCTTGTGTGCCATCTTCTGCAACTTCAACTAGTGCAATCAACGTTGCCCACGTTGGAACTCCACGCATAAAGTTTTTAGTTCCATCAATGGGATCTATGACCCAGTAACGCTTGGAACCTGTAATGTCACTGCCAAACTCTTCACCCAGTAATCCATCATTGGGGCGATGCGTTGCAAGTGCTTCTCGGATTGCTGTCTCTACAGCGCGATCTGCATCGGTAACTGGTGTGTTATCTGGCTTAGTTGTAATTACTAAATCTAAAGATTGATAACGATCAAGTGAGATTGCATCTGCAATGTCAGCGAGTAGGTGTGCCAAAGCTAAATCTTCGGCGTACTTACTTTCGCTCATTTTCTATTCTTCCCTCAATCAATTCTCACGTTAACTCTATAGATTGAATACTAATCCTCTGGCACAAATACTGCTTGGTCCTTGACCGATAACAATGAACGAAGGCTGCTCAATCTGGCTGCTCTCTCATGGTCCACGACCCCGTTAGGCGCAGCCCATGCATCAAGTTTGCAAGAACTCTCAGCGTGTGAGCAATTCGACAAACATGTTGCAGCCACAAGTGAAAGATCAGTGAATGCATCGACAATTCGACTGACATCGATATGGGACAAGCCAAATGCTCGAATACCCGGTGTGTCAATAATCCATCCATCATGTGTATCTAGCGCAAGTGCAACTGCGCTAGATGATGTGTGGCGACCACGACCCGTTGCTTCATTCACATCACCAGTTAAACGATCTGCTGCAGGAACAAGGGCGTTAATGAGTGTTGACTTACCCACACCTGAATGACCTACGAGAACAGAGATTTTGCCTGAAAGCATTTTATGTAATGCATCTAAATCTTTCTCACGAGACTCACTCTTAATTGCAGTATACAGGATTTCCACACCTAACTTTGCATACTCAGCTAGAAACTCTGGAACTACACCTAAATCAGTTTTAGTGACAACTAACTTTGGTGTAATACCTTCGGTAAAGGCTGAAACAA
>JBEGPY010000079.1:0-3781 GCA_041181205.1 Actinomycetota bacterium
CGTGATCATCAATTTAAATACTATGTATTAGATGCACCAACTCTTGCTGATGCAGAATTTGATGCATTATTAAAAGAGTTAACTTCCCTTGAAGCAAAGCATCCTGAGCTTCGTGAGGCAGATTCACCTACGCAGCACGTCGGTGGTGGTTTTGCCACTCAATTTGAACAGCGTGATCACATTGAAAAGATGATGAGCCTAGATAACGTCTTTGATAGTGATGAGCTTTCAACCTGGTTTGATCGGGTTGAAAAGGAAGTTGCTAAACCTGCTTACTTGTGCGAGCTCAAAGTCGATGGCTTAGCAATTAATTTGACCTATGAAAATGGTCAGTTAGTGCGTGGACTAACTCGCGGCAATGGTGTTACCGGAGAAGACGTGACACTCAACGTCAAAACAATTAAGAATCTTCCTCATATTCTCAAAGGTGAGAAGCTTCCAAGTTTAATTGAAGTTCGTGGGGAGGTCTTCTTTCCTATTGCAGCATTCAATGAACTCAATGAGTCGCTAGAGGAATCAGGTAAGGCCCTCTTTGCTAATCCACGCAATGGTGCAGCTGGGTCCTTGCGTCAAAAAGATCCACGGGTAACAGCATCACGCCCACTCTCAGTGGTTGTTCATGGTGTGGGTGCCAGAGAAGGCATTTCATTTGAGTCTCAGAGTAATGCCTATGAGGTATTAGCTTCATTTGGGCTACCAACAAGTGATCGTTTCAAGGTATGTAAGAGCCGTGCTGAAGTTGAGAAATTTGTTAAGTATTACGAAGAGCACCGCCACGATGTTGAGCATGAAATTGATGGAGTGGTAATTAAGGTCGATTCAATGAGTGAGCAGGCGCAGTTGGGCTTCACATCACGTGCACCTAAGTGGGCTATTGCATTTAAATATCCACCCGAAGAAGTAACAACAAAGCTTCTAGATATAAAGGTGAGTATTGGTCGTACAGGTCGCGTAACACCATTTGCTTTTATGGAACCAGTTAAAGTTGCAGGTTCGACAGTTACCAATGCCACTCTGCACAATGCTGAGGAGATTGTTCGCAAAGGTGTATTGATTGGCGATGTTGTAGTTATTCGAAAAGCTGGCGATGTTATTCCTGAAGTTTTGGGGCCAGTAATTGAGCGACGCACAGGCAATGAGCGCGCATTTGTCATGCCAACAAAGTGTCCTGAGTGTGGTTCAAAGCTGCGAGCAATGTCAGAGGCTGATGTTGATATTCGTTGCCCTAATACGCAAAGTTGTCCTGCCCAGCTACGTGAGCGCATTTACTACATTGGATCTCGTGCAGCCCTTGATATTGATGTTCTGGGTTATGAAGCAGCGGTCGCATTACTTGAATCCAAAATTATTGTAGATGAATCTGATCTTTTTGATTTAAATGAGAACAAACTGGCAAAGAGTGAGTTCTTTACAAAAAAAGATGGAACACCAGGCGCAAATGTTGCAAAGCTTCTTGCCGCACTTGATCAAGCTAAGAAGCAACCACTCTGGCGAACTTTGGTTGCACTCTCCATTCGACATGTTGGTCCAACGGCTGCTCAAGCATTAGCGACAAATTTTGCTTCTATTTCTAAGATTTCAACTTCTTCGGCCGAAGAGTTAGCTGCTGTTGATGGCGTGGGATTAACAATCGCGCATTCAATAGTTGAGTGGTTTGCCGTTGATTGGCACTGTGAAATTATTCGAAAGTGGGGCGCTGCTGGCGTTACGGTTGTGCAGCAAGAGGTTGCTGTGTTGCCACAAACTCTGGCTGGTTTGACCTTTGTTGTCACTGGAGGTTTGGAATCTTTCACCCGTGATGGGATCTCTGAAACCATTACAGGCCATGGCGGCAAAGCCGCAAGTGCAGTATCCAGTAAGACTGATTACGTATTGGTCGGCACAGATCCAGGATCAAAGTTAGCTAAAGCACAAGAACTCGGCGTGCCAGTCATTGACGAGGCTAGATTTAAGCAATTGCTTAATGGTTTGGCATAGTAGGATTCAAACCATGATTAACCTAGCTGCTGAGACTATGCGTGAACTTCCAATGCCTGCTTATGCATACGGCATCATTGGTTTTGGAGTTCTTTCACTTCTTCTCTATTTAACTCTTCGCCTAGACCGGGACTAATTTGTCCCGCGTTGGAATTTACGGCGGAACATTTGACCCTATTCATCGTGGTCATCTGCACGTAATTACCCAACTATTTAAAAGAGATCTCATTGATCAAATATTTCTTATTCCTGCTGGTCAACCTTTGCTTCGAAGCTCAGAGCCAACTGCTAGTGGAGAACAGCGGCGAAAGATGTGCGAGTTAGCGGTTTCAACGCTGCCGGAAGAAATTAAGAATAAAGTGCGTGTAAACCCCATTGAAATCCTGCGCGCGGGCCCTAGTTATGCAATCGATACCGTTGAAGCGCTTAGTCAGACATTTCCAGATGACCAAATCTATTTAATCGTAGGAGCAGATGCTTTTTCAAAGATGGATCAGTGGCACAGGGCACAAGATCTACAAGAAATGGTTTCAGTCATCTGCATTAATCGCCCTGGATATCCAGCAACTGGGATTGATATTGATGCCCTTGATGCTGCAGCAACAACAATTCGCCAAGGATTGAGCGCTGACGTGCCGGAAATTGTGGCAGGATTTATAAGAGAGAATGGGCTCTATGACAATCAGTAGCAAAACCCGCGAGATAACCCAAGTAGCTGCCCACGCCATTATTGAAAAGATTGGCACGGATTTAATCGCTATTGATTTATCAGATCAATTAGTTTTAAGTGAAGTCTTTTTGATTGCTACTGGACAAAACTCTGCACAAGTTGATTCAATTGCCGATGAAGTTGAACGCAAGCTCCAAGCAATTGGAGAAAAACCAGCACGCCGTGAAAAAGGTGCTGAATGGATTTTGCTGGATTATTCAGATTTAGTTGTGCATATTCAAAGCGTTGAACTTCGCAGGTACTACATGCTTGATCGTCTTTGGAATGATTGCCCAACGATTGAACTAGATGCTGTGAAGGAAGCTGCATTAAATGGTAGGTAATCGCATTGTTATTTGGCGCCATGGACAAACCGACTGGAACAAGATCAACCGGTTTCAAGGTCACTCCGATATTCCGCTCAACGAAGTTGGAAAAGTACAAGTAACTCGAGCAGCACAAGTATTAGCTGGAATGAACCCGACACAGATAATTTCAAGTGATTTGGGACGTGCGCTTGAAACTGCGCAAGCCCTCGCAGATTTGACTGGATTAAGTTTTAGTTCGCATGAAACGCTACGTGAAACTAATGGTGGTTTGTGGGAAGGAAAAACTGGTTCACAAAATCGTGCAGAAGATTTTCATAACTTTATTCGCTGGATTGATGGCGAAGATAATCCAGCAGGAACTACAGGGGAGCGACGCAGTGAAGTGGCATCTCGCGCAGTTGGCGAAATCTTGAAAGCCTTAGAAGGAAAAACTGAACAACTTCTAGTTGTTGCAACTCATGGTGGAACAGCCAGATGCGTTCTTGGAGAATTGCTGCAACTTCCACTTTCACATTGGGGAGTTTTAGGCGGACTTTCAAATGCATCGTGGTCTGTCCTACAAAGAAATCCCCGCCAGTGGAATTTAGTTGAACATAACGCTGGATCTATTCCAGAACCTGTCTATGGCGAAGAAAGTGGAGCAACTTTCGTTTAAAACCACCGTGGGTGTATGCGGTAAGGTCTGCACTTGAAGTAAATGGGGCTATAGCGCAGCTGGTAGCGCACCTGCATGGCATGCAGGGGGTCAGGGGTTCAAATCCCCTTA
>JBEGPY010000080.1:0-3693 GCA_041181205.1 Actinomycetota bacterium
CTTTGCTCTACATCGCACAGTAGTTCCTGAACCACCTGCAGGACGCCCCGATGGTGTTCATATTTTAGATATTGAAGGTGAGCGCTATGTTGCACCCTGGTCAACGGCCACTCGTTGTTGGGCAGCGCTAGATAACTTTAAAGATTCACTACCAAGTAGCGTTGTTCCATATTTTGTTTCACCTGCGATGGAAGAAGTCATTACAGCAGGTGTTGATTTATTAGAAGATAAAGTTCCACATATTTTAAATGAGACCTGGGTTATTCCACCACGTTGGTTCTTACTCTTTATGCCAGAGGAGCGAACTCGCGGCGAGAATAAGGAGGGACTGTTTACGACAGCGTGCGCCACTATTGCAAATGCTAAAGCTCGGGCAGAAGTAGCACACACCACTGTTGTGAATGCTTTCGGTGAAGGTCCGGTTGAACAGGATCTAGAAAATCTACTGGCTTGGTTAGAAATGTTTCATCCAAAGTCATATGTTGAATTAGATTACGGCGGGCTTGCACAGTATTTAAATAAAGCGCTGCGAGATAACAATGAAGATGGATTAATGGCTGACACATCTATTGAAGATGTCTTGCAATCTCTCTCTGGCCTTGCAGCAGCCGATGGTTCATTGGCAGGTCAGGGATATGAGCGTTTGATGTCACGCTGGCGCAGGGTTCAAGCCCTTGAATCAGCCAATTAATTCATCTTTTTCATATTGCATCCCAACGGCTTAATCGGAATACTTCACCACAATACGGAGCAATTCGGACACCGCATACTGGAATAGAAGGAGATGAACATGGCTCGTTTGCCTGATGCTGAAGTTCTATTAACTCCTAAAGAGGTAGCTGCCCGTTTTCACGTTAATCCAAAGACTGTCACCAGATGGGCAAAGGCAGGCAAGTTAACTGCGATCCGCACCCTAGGCGGGCATCGTCGATACCGTGAATCTGAAGTTCTTGAGCGTCTGCGTGAGTACAAAGAGAGTTCAAGTTAACTAGTAAGGTTCTCTTATGAGCGAAAAGAATGATGACATGAAGGCAAGAATGCTTGCTGCCCTTGAAGCTAAGAAAAACAAACCAGGTGCACCAGGTACTCAGACACATGCTGAAACTGGATCAAAGATTCGCGGCGGACAACGCAGTGGAGGAGCTCCACAGGTTCAGCGCAAGGCTGGTCCGTCAGGCTCTGGCTCTGCTGGCTAAGTTGTAGTTCAACTTTTAAAACTATAACAAACCGCGACGCTTCAACAGCGGCTCGATCTTTGAATCTCGTCCACGGAAATTGCGGAACATCTGCATTGAATCAATAGATCCACCGCGACCAAGCAATGTGTTTCTAAAGTGCTCACCGTTCTTGCGTTGCAATCCACCGTTTTCTTTAAACCAATCCACGGTGTCTGCATCCAACACTTCTGACCAGATGTAGCCGTAGTAGCCAGCTGAATATCCGCCAGCAAAGATGTGTGAGAAGTAGGTGGAACGGTAACGAGTTGGAACTGGTGCGAAATCAAGGCCATAGTCCTTAATCGCTTGAGCTTCAAAGGCCTCTACATCGCTAACTTTTGCTGCTTCTTCTGTAGTTAGTGAATGCCACGCAAGATCCAAAATAGCTGCAGCTAAGTAACTTGTTGTTGCATGTCCTTCATTAAATGTTGATGCAGCATCGAGGTTATCAATCCATTCTTGTGGAAGCTTCTCTCCAGTTTCAAAGTGACGTGCGTAGTTCTCAACAACTTCAGGCCACAAAATCCACATCTCATTAACTTGAGAAGGAAATTCAACGAAATCACGCTGAACACTTGTGCCTGAAACACGTGGATATTTCACCTGTGAAAGCAGACCATGCAGGGCATGGCCAAACTCATGAAACAGAGTTGTTGTTTCAGAGAAAGTGAGAAGAGTTGGTTTGCCTGCAGGAGGCTTTGGAATATTGAGGTTATTAACAACCACTGGAAGTTGATTGAATAGGAAGTTTTGATCAACCAGATTATTCATCCACGCTCCGCCACGCTTTGAATCACGTGTGTAGAAGTCGCCGATGAAAAGTCCGAGCTTCGAGCTATCTTCATTAAAGACTTCAAAGGCACGAGCTTCTGGATGATAGGTAACTAAATCAGGGCGTTCTTTAAAAGTGATGCCAAATAGTTTGTTAGCGGCAAAAAAGATTCCATTCTTTAATACTGATTCGAGTTCAAAGTAGGGACGCATTTTGGTTGTATCGATATTGTATTTTTCAAGACGAACTTGTTCGGTATAAAAACCCCAGTCCCAACTTTCAATCTCAGAACCTGCAGATTTTTTGAGGTCTTGTGCCTCTGCCCCTGCATTTCGAACAGCAGCCGGTGCGATCTTTCGAAGCATGGCATGGACGTTGTCCGGGTGTTCTGCAGTTTGAACGGCAATTACATGCTCGGCATGAGTATTTTTACCAAACAACTTGGCGCGCTCTGCTCGTAACTTCACTACTTTAAGAATGATTGGCTTGTTGTCATTCTCATTCGCACGATTAGCTTTAACAAGGGATTCCTGCATGATTTTCTGGCGGAGTTCACGGTTAGTAAGTGAATCAAGAACCGGGTTACCAGAGAAATTAACCATTCCTATAAGCCATTTACCTTCATGGCCACGATCTTTTGCCGCAGCTGCCGCTGATGCGATTTCATTCTCACTCAAACCATCAAGTTCTTCAATGGTGTGAACTAGAACAGCTAAGTCATTTGTGTCAGCTAATACATTTTTAGAGAACTGTGTTTCTAGCTTTGAGAGCTCTTCATTGAGTTGCTTGAGGCGCTCACGCTCTGATTCTGAGAGATGGGCACCAGCGTGGATGAGATCTTTGTAGTAGCGCTCAAGTAGCCAAGCATCTTCAGTGTTTAAGCCTAAGGACTCACGGTTATCGTATAAAGATTTGATGCGGGCATAGAGAGTGGGATTTAAGTTAATAGCATCTTGATGTGCGGCAAGTTTGGGTGCCATCTCTTCTTCAATTTTATCTAGAGCATCGCTGGTATCACTCGATGATTTGTTAAAGAAAACCAATAGCGTGCGCATCAACATCTGCCCACTTTTTTCCAAAGCAACAATGGTGTTCTCAAAAGTTGCAGCACCTGGTGAGTCCAGAATTGCTTGGACTTCTGCTAATTGTTGTGTGCAGCCCTCATAGAAGGCGGGCAGGTAGCTCTCTTCTTTTATGAGTGCAAAAGGTGGCAACTCAAAATCAAGGGAGCTTCTTTGGGCAAATGGGTTCGCGTTTGTCATAGCGCAAACCCTACCGAGATTTTCTAGTTAACGAGGACGGCGGCGACGCTGACTTGAGTTCGGACGAGGGCGCTTATTGCCACCACTGCGCACGGACTTTTCAACGATTGGCTGGATGTATGGAACACCAGAAGGCTCTTGTGCGCCAGTGATCTTCATTAACTCAGTACTCAATGGGGTGACACCAACAAATTTTGGAGTAACACCAGCACGTGAAGTAAGTCCACCAATTGATTTTTGCTGCTTAGTTGTAGCAATTGTTACAACAGTTCCAGCTTCACCAGCACGGGCTGTACGGCCTGCACGGTGTAGATAATCCTTGTGATCTGTAGGTGCATCAACGTGCACAACAAGTGAGATTCCATCAACGTGGATACCACGCGCAGCAACATCTGTTGCTACAAGGGCCGCGTTAGCTGAATCCTTGAAGAGTGCAAGAGTG
>JBEGPY010000081.1:0-3661 GCA_041181205.1 Actinomycetota bacterium
CGCGATGCATTTGCTCCTATTGCACTTGAAGTAATGAAGCGCCTCGATGGTGTCTTTGGAATTGATATGGCCTACATCGCCGCATGGCACCAGGCACCTGTTCGTATTGGTCGCGATGTGTTGCGCTTGCACTGGCAAATCACCAGCGTGCGCCGCGCCCCTGGAAAACTGAAATACCTAGCAGGATCTGAATCTGCCATGGGCGCACTCATTATGGATATGCGTCCTGAGCAATCAGCGGCCCAGTTGCGCGAAGTAGTTTTGTAATGCGGGTTTTGGTAACTGGTGGCACTGGCTATATCGGCTCTACTGCAGTGGATATTTTGCTTGCGCAAGGTTATGAAATTTCTATTCTGGATGATTGCAGTACCGGCCATGCCGACACTGCCCCTGCTGGTGTGAGCTTTATTCAAGGCTCACTTCTGAGTTCCGGTGACTTAGCACAAGCCCTTGTTGGTGTTGATGCAGTCATGCACTTTGCAGGTAAATCACTTGTGGGTGAATCTGTTGAAAAGCCTGATCTTTATCACCAAGTAAACGTTGATGGTTCCCATAATTTGCTCAATGAAATGCACAAAAGTGGAGTGACGAAGTTAGTTTTCTCTTCATCTGCTGCAACTTATGGTGAACCTGAAAAAACTCCTATTGTGGAAACTGCACCTACTAAGCCAACTAATCCTTATGGTGCTACAAAGTTAGCGATTGATCAGATGATTACTGCAGAAGCAGCTTCTCGTGGGATTGCTGCTGCATCACTGCGTTATTTCAATGTGGCTGGTGCACTTAAATCAAAGCGGGGTTGGTTAGCTGAGCGCCATAACCCAGAGACTCATTTGATTCCAAATGTTTTAAGGAGTACCAAAGAAAACCCAGTAAAGATATTTGGCACTGATTGGCCAACTGCTGATGGGACTTGTGTGCGCGACTATGTGCACGTTGTTGATTTAATCGATGCCCACATCAAAGCGCTAGAATCACTTCAACCTGGCGTGCATGAGATCTATAACTTAGGTAGCGGTGATGGGTATTCAGTGCGAGAAGTCGTGGCAGCTGCATCAAAGGCTGCTGGTCATCAGATTCCAACTCTTGATTCACCACGTCGTGCTGGGGATCCTGCAGTTTTAATTGCTGATATCAACAAAGCAAAAACAAAACTTGGCTGGAGCCCCACTAGAGGAATTGATGTCATGGTTGCCGATACTTTGGCAGCACTTAGCTAGGTAATTCATGTCAGATATAGATAAGAGATTTGTGCAGGCATTTGGCGCTGCACCAGAGATCATCGCTGCAGCACCTGGGCGCGTGAACCTAATCGGAGAACACATCGACTACAGCGATGGTTTTGTGCTCCCTTTTGCCATTAAAGACCGGACCTTTGCTGCTATTCGCGTGCGCAATGATCGCAAAGTGCGCATTGCTTCCATGCAGCGCAGAAACAAAGTTATTGAACAAAACCTAGATGCAATTAAGCCTGGACTCAAAGGTGAATGGGAGCGCTATCCATTCGGTGTTATCTGGTCTCTTGGAATAACTAGGGGCATAGACATCATGATTGATGGCCATGTTCCACTCGGGGCCGGTCTATCTTCATCGGCAGCCCTTGAGTGCAGTGTTGCAACTGCCCTTAACCAGCTCTTTTCTTTAGGTCATTCATTAGAAGATTTAGCACGTCTAACACAAAGAGCAGAAAATGAATATGTGGGTGTGCCGTGCGGAATCATGGATCAATCTATTTCGCTTTTAGCTCACTCTGGTTCAGCTCTTCTTTTAGATTGCCGCAACTTAACAACTAGACACATTGCATTTGATGTTGCATCTAGTGGTCTTGAACTACTCATCATTGACACCCAAGCCCATCACTCCCTCACCGATGGTGGTTACGCCGAGCGCCGCGCATCCTGTGAATCCGTAGTTGCAAAATTAGGTATCCCTTCTTTGCGCGAACTCTCATTAGATAAACTTGAGTCTTCACGTAATCTGCTTACTGAGACTGAGTTCTGCAGGGCTCGACATGCTCTCACTGAGATGAAACGTGTGATGGATGCAGTAACAGTGTTAGAGGCGAAAGATTTTGTGAGCCTAGGCCAACTACTCAATCAATCCCATGCATCACTTCGAGATGATTACAACGTCTCATGCCCAGAACTTAATTGCGCAGTGGATGCATCAATTGCTGCCGGAGCTCTTGGTGCTCGCATGGTGGGCGGCGGCTTTGGTGGAAGTGCAATTGCACTCATTAAAGCTTCACATACAGTAGAAACTATTGCAGCAGTTGAAAAAGCTTTTGCTGATAATCGATTTAAAGCACCACGCTTTTTTTCTTCACTCCCAAGCCAAGGCGCTGAGGTTATTCAACGGGGGTAACTAAAACCACTTCTACTCCGCCAATAGCACCTAAAACATTAAGTAAATCTGTGGGATCACTTCCTGGCACAGCAACAGTAATCTCGTCATAACCGCGTCCATCTTCAGATTTAAGAACCACTAATCCACGAATATCGCCACCTGCAGCACCGATTGCAGATGCGAGCAAGCCAAGTGAACCAGGGCGATCTGGAAGAGAGACGTTCAGTTTAAAGAGAGCCATGGGATAAGACTACCGTCACAAACGTTCGCTCAAGTTACGCCTCGATTACCCAAGCACCGCTTACTGCCACTTTCACTTTACCAAGCGGGTTCACTGCTGGCCCGGTAACAACTTGGCCAGATTTGTTTGGATCAAACTCTGCCCCATGGCATGGACATTTCATAACCTTAGTAGAAGCTGAGTATTTAACAGTGCAGCCCTGGTGTGTACAGATAGCTGAATATGCAAAAACACCGGTCTTAGTTCTAAAAAGGATTGCTGGTGCACCGTTGCTAGCAACAAAGTTACGGGCTGCCCCGACTTTAAGTGATGCCAATTTAACAATCTTTGTGCCTTTGCCTGCTGCCGATGAAGTAGTTGCAGGTGCAGCTTTTGCAAAGAATTTACCCGCTCCTGCAAATGCAACGGCTAATACCCCAGTAATTCCAACCCGTAACACACTACGACGTTCTAATGACATGCTAAAGACCTTTCGTTTGCCATTTCCAACTAAAAGTAATAAGTAAGTCAACCATAAAACTGCATATGCCGTATCACTTGCTAAAAAGTATGGGGACACATGAAAAGTACCAGCAAGCCACAAACTTAGCGACATGAAAAAGCCACCAAGTGCTGCCAAACGTGGTGCAACCCACAAAAGCGTTGCAAGTCCGATTGCAAACTCAGAGATCATCACAAAGCCACCGACCAAAGTGGCATGTTCAATTAACTTATTAAAAGCAAAGCCAACTGGAGATTGCGTTGAAAACCCAGATAGTTGTGTCCCTATGTAAGTAGAAGAGCCTGGGCTTAGAAAGCCAGAATCTGTTGCTTTATCCCAACCCGCATAAATCCACGTGATTCCAAGCCAGAGGCGCATGATTCGAAGCGCTGGTGCTTGATTGCGCCATGATGAATTGGCTGTGCGCAGATAGTTTTGAATCATGTTCATGAGATGAATAGTAAAGGTTGAGTCTGTGAATATGCTGCGCGAAGAGCTCCCTGACTTGGATTCGAACCAAGAACCTGTCGATTAACAGTCGACTGCTCTGCCGTTGAGCTATCAGGGATCAATAGAGCGCAAACTCTAGCGCA
>JBEGPY010000082.1:0-4047 GCA_041181205.1 Actinomycetota bacterium
CAGTTCGGTCCCTATCTTCTGTGCGCGCAGGAAACTTGAGAAGGCCTAACCCTAGTACGAGAGGACCGGGTTGGACGAACCTCTGGTGTGTCGGTTGTTTTGCCAAAAGCACCGCCGATTAGCTACGTTCGGAAGGGATAACCGCTGAAAGCATCTAAGCGGGAAGCTCGCTTCAAGATTAGGTTTCCCACCGGTTTACCGGGTAAGGCCCCCAGCTAGACGACTGGGTTGATAGGCCGGAAGTGGAAGAGTCGCAAGACTTGGAGCTGACCGGTACTAATAGGCCGAGGATTTAACTACAAAGTTGCTACGCGTCCACTGTGTGGCTCTCGAGATACGGTCTCGAGATCCACGATCAACGAAAAGGTTTTGACCCCTTTTCGTTTAGACCGAAAACTCAATAGCGTTTCGGCGACCATAGCGAGAGGGAAACACCCGGTCCCATTCCGAACCCGGAAGTTAAGCCTCTCAGCGTCGATGGTACTGCAAGGGTGACCTTGTGGGAGAGTAGAACGTCGCCGGACTTCTTTTATAAAAAGGGGCGCTTTAACGAGCGCCCCTTTTTTATTTCCGTCCTGCTTCATCTCGCCCGTCAGGGCCAAATAATGCACGCCGGCGTGAAGATTTGCCTGCCCGCGGTGGATCATCTAATCGCGCCGGAGCTCCGCGCCAAACGCGTGATGGATCAGATCCACGTGGAGTAAGACCTGCACCTGTAGATCGAGAACAATCGCGCCTTCGTCCACGGATTTTTGAACCAGATATTCCAGATGAGATTACTGGTGAAGAGTTAGATAAATCTTTACGCGCAGAACTTCTTTCACTCTCTGCAGAAAATGCAAAAGTAGTTGCCAGACATTTAGCCTGTGTGAATTTATATGCAGAAGATGACCCACAGCGTGCCCATAAACATGGAGTAGCTGCGGCGCACCACGCAGGTCGCTTAGCTGTTGTCCGCGAATCTGCTGGCTATGCCGCATATCGCGCAGGTTATTATGAAATTGCTCTAAAAGAACTGCGTGCATCCCATCGAATCTCTGGTGATGTTTCGATGTGGCCGGTAATGGCAGATTGTGAACGTGGCCTTGGAAACCCTCTGAAAGCATTGAATTTAGCGGGTTCTGATGAGGTTAAGCGATTAGCCAAACCTGAAGAGATTGAAATGCGCATTGTCGCTTCCGGTGCTCGCCGGGATCTTGGTGAATTCGATGCAGCTGTTGTCACACTCACCTGCAAAGAACTCAACAATGAGCAGGAAGAGTGGGCAGTGAGATTGCGCTATGCCTATGCCGATGCGCTTGAAGCGGCTGGGCGTAAGGAAGAGTCGCAAGAGTGGTTTTCAAAGTGTGCAGAGATCGATTCCGCAGAGGTTACCGATGCTGCCGAGCGCTGCTTGTAAATAATTATCCACATCATCTAAATCCTTTTCGCCTTCTCTGTCAGTTGTTCTGGTAATCATCATGCTTCCAACAAAAGAAGAGATGAGTTGTGCCATGAGCGTTACGAAAGCTAAAAAGAAGAGTCCAATTGGTGAAATCGAAGAAGAAGATTATTCACTGAACGATCTCCTATTAAGGGGTCGCGTTTCGGCAAAGGCTCTTGAGAAAAAACTGCCATCGGGGGACAAGATTGTTGAGTTTCGCCTCATCGTTTCCAGGCAGCGCCGCGATGGTGTTGACACCTTAGATATCGCTGCTTGGAGCGCTAAATCGCGGCGTATTGCGCTGACTTTGAAGCCCGATGAATGGGTTGAAGTATCCGGTGCTATTCACAGGCGTTTTTGGACCGGTGCAGGTGGACTGGCAAGCCGTTGGCAGGTTGAAGCCGTTGAGATTTCTCGAATTTAGGTAGGCTTGTCGCTATGGCCAATGACATATTTTCAACTCTGCGCACATATCTCAATAAGGTAAGTGATGGAGACAAGAACGCTTCAGAGGTAGCTTCTACGGTTAATCAGTGGCTGCGTGAAGGTGGCGAAGCTCTAAAAATTAAAGTTGAAGATGAAGTGGAGCGTTCAGTTTCTAAGATGGGTTTTGTAAAGCGCGGAGAGTTCGAAGCTCTGAAAGAGGAAGTCGCTCGTTTGAAGATGAGCAAGCCCGTTAAGAAGGCAGCTGCACCTCAGAAGAAAACTGTGAAAAAAGCTGCGACAAAGAAAGCGAGCAAGAAATGACAACTGCCTCTGAACACACACAAGGTGAGAATTTACCTGAAGAGATTCGGGATGAATTGGTGGAAATCGATTCAATGAACGTTAACGATCATGGGGATCGCTATGAACAATTGCATCAGAAACTATCTACTGCACTTTCATCTATTGATGGGTTGTAAGTAGAGCGCGTGAAAATTCGTCTTGATGCTGAGTTGGTGCGCCGGGAGTTGGCCCGTTCGCGCGAACAGGCATCGGATTTAATTGAAGCCAGATCAGTGTTAGTCAATGGAATTCCAGCTTCAAAGCCGGCAACAATGGTGGATGCCGAAACTTCTATAAAACTGCACGGTAAGCGAGATGATTTTGTCTCCAGAGGCGGGCATAAATTAGCTGGCGCACTCGATGCATTTACCGGTGTCGAAGTTGTGGGCAAAAGGTGTTTAGATGCAGGAGCATCAACCGGGGGATTTACCGATGTATTACTGCGCAGGGGAGCCGAGAAGGTAGTTGCAGTAGATGTCGGTTATGGGCAACTGGCGTGGGAGCTTCGCCAAGATCCTCGCGTAGTTATTCATGATCGCACCAACATCCGCCACTTAACTGGTGAAATCATTGGTGAACCTATTGATCTCGTAGTTGCAGACTTATCCTTCATCTCCTTAACTCTTGTTTTGCCAGCGCTAGCTGCGGTCTCAAAGCCTGAAGCAGATTTTGTGGTGATGGTGAAACCACAGTTTGAAGTAGGGCGGGAAAAGCTGGGAGCCGGTGGAGTTGTGCGCGATCCAGCGCTGAGAAAAGCTGCAGTGATAGAGGTGGCAGATTCTGCTTATGATGTCGGTCTTGGAACCTTAGGCATTGCTGCCAGTCCACTACCTGGACCAGCTGGAAATGTTGAGTATTTCTTGTGGCTGCGACGAGGAGCCCCAGAGATTAGTCATGAGGCGTTAGATCAAGCGATAGCGATAGGACCGCAATAAATGAGTGAACGCAATCTTTTACTTGTCTGCAACCCTTCACGGAAGGAAGCAGTAGATGCGGCGACGGTTCTTGCGAAAGATTTTGCAGCTGGGGGATTCTCACTTTTCACAATCTCTGATGTAGTGATTCCAGGAGTTGCTAAGTGTGATGTCGAATCTTTGCCACAACTTGAGGTTGCCGTTGTGTTGGGTGGGGATGGAACAATGTTGCGTGCTGCAGAAGTTGCTCGCGTGCAGGAAATTCCATTGCTGGGTGTGAATTTAGGGCATGTTGGATTTTTGGCCGAAGTTGAGAGGCCACCTCTTGCGACAATTGTTTCAGCAATCACACAACGTGAATATGTTTTGGATTCACGAATGGTTTTGCAATATGCAGTCAAACGAGCGGGCGAAAATGTTGCCGAGGGCTGGGCACTTAATGAAGTAACTGTTGAGCGCGAGCGTTCATCGATGGTGGAACTCTTTCTTGAAATCGATGGTCGACCTATCTCACGTTGGGGTTGTGATGGCTTGATTTGCTCCACACCAACTGGTTCAACTGCCTATGCTTTTTCTGCAGGAGGCCCAGTGGTATGGCCTGAGGTTGATGCACTTGTTGTCTTGCCAATCTCAGCTCATGCCCTTTTCTCACGTCCACTTGTTATTTCTCCACAATCTGAAATTGTTGTTAATGTGGAATCTAAAGAATCAGTTTTATCAGCTGATTCATTGAGAAAGTTTGCATTGCAGTCAGGTGATCGTGTTGTAATTACTAAGGATTCTCATGTTGTTAAATTGGCGCATCTAGCTAACACCGTCTTTAGTTATAGTTTGGTGGCCATATTCAAACTTCCCGTTGAGGGCTGGCTCTGTGTTTGATCGGACTTTTTTAGTTGTTATATCTATTCTCTCTATAGTATTTATTTTGCAGTCTTCTGTTTT
>JBEGPY010000083.1:0-3641 GCA_041181205.1 Actinomycetota bacterium
TATGGAATTAGTACTAAAGGTGCCGAAGTTACTGTCATTGGTCGTGGATTAACTGTTGGCCGCCCACTTGGTTTGCTGCTCACTCGCAAACAAGAAAATGCAACAGTGACTCTTACTCACACGGGAACAAAAGATTTATTAATGCATACTAAGAAAGCTGACATTATTGTTGCTGCTGTGGGACAAGCACATTTCCTCAAAGCTGAGATGATTAAACCAGGTGCTGTTGTTATTGATGTTGGTATTTCACGTACTGATAAAGGCTTACTTGGCGATGTTGATCCATCAGTTATGAATGTTGCTTCATGGGTTGCACCCATGCCTGGTGGTGTTGGGCCAATGACTCGAGCGATGCTAGTGAAGAATGTTGTTGATGCATGCGGATAAATGACCGATTTTTAACACTTGCCAGTAATGTCATAATCTTGATTGGGATTGCACTGGGTATATTTGGAGCAGTGCGAGTTGCGTCACTCTTTATTGCTGTGGGCACGGCAGGGATGGCAATTAAGGCCCGTCATCAACGTAAATTCGACTTTTATTTCCCACTTCTTATAGCAATAGCCCTCTTTGCTCTGGCAATTGCACTTCCTCGCGGACGGTAGAGTTGCTGCATTGTCGAATGTAAGGAGTACGCCATGGGCGGAAAAGTCACAGTAGTTGGTGCAGGTTTTTACGGTTCAACAACTGCGCTTCGTTTAGCTGAATACAACATCTTCGACACCGTCGTTTTAACTGACATTCTTGAAGGCAAACCTGAAGGTCTAGCACTTGATATGAATCAATCACGTTCAATCGAAGGTTTTGAGACAAAGATAATTGGCGCAACAACATCTCCTGAAGGTGCCGGCTATGAAGCAACAGCCAACTCTGATGTAGTAGTTATTACTGCAGGACTTCCACGCAAGCCAGGCATGAGCCGTATGGATCTCATCGGCGTTAACGCAGGAATTGTTCGCGGAGTTGCAGAAAATATTGCTAAGCATTCACCTAATGCAGTAATCATTGTGGTTTCAAATCCACTAGATGAAATGACTGCCCTTGCTCAGCTTGCAACTAACTTTCCAAAAAACCGCGTTATGGGCCAGGCAGGAATGCTTGATACTGCCCGCTTTACTAACTTTGTTGCCGAAAAGCTTGGCGTAAAAGTTGGTTCAGTTAAAACACTCACTCTGGGTTCACACGGTGACACGATGGTTCCAGTACCAAGTCGCTGCACAGTAGATGGCAAGGCCTTAAGTGATTTGCTTTCACAGGTTGAAATCGATGAATTAGTTGATCGCACACGCAATGGCGGCGCTGAAGTTGTTGCACTCCTTAAGACTGGATCTGCTTACTATGCACCATCTGCAGCAGCTGCCAGAATGGCAAAAGCTGTCATCGAAGATTCAGGTGCAGTAATGCCAGTATGTGCATGGGTTGATGGTGAGTATGGAATTTCAGGTGTTTATCTTGGCGTTGAAGCTGAGATTGGCCGCAGCGGAATTAAGAAAGTTGTTGAAAGTAAGTTGACCGATTCTGAAGTTGAAGCCCTTAAGGCAGCAGCTGAAGCCGTTCGTGCAAAGCAAGCAGACGTACAAACACTCTAAGGGAGCGCGTTATATGGCCAAGATCAAAGTTGAAGGAACCGTTGTTGAACTAGATGGTGACGAGATGACTCGCATCATCTGGCAGTTCATCAAAGACTCACTCATCCTTCCTTATTTGGACGTCAATCTTGAGTACTACGACCTTGGTATGGAAAACCGTGATGCTACAGATGATCAAGTAACTATTGATTCAGCTCGTGCAATCCAAAAGCATGGCGTTGGAATTAAGTGCGCAACTATTACTCCTGATGAGGCCCGCGTTGAAGAGTTTGGTCTGAAGAAGATGTGGAAGTCTCCCAATGGAACTGTGCGCAACATCTTGGGCGGTGTAATTTTCCGTGAACCAATCATCATTAGCAACGTTCCACGTTTAGTTCCACACTGGACCAAGCCAATTGTTATCGGTCGTCACGCATTTGGTGATCAATACCGAGCAACAGATTTCAAGGTTCCAGGTGCTGGAAAGCTAACCATGTCATTTGTGCCAGAAGATGGATCAGCCCCAACCGAATACACTGTCTTTGATTTCAAATCTTCAGGTGTTGCAATGGGTATGTATAACTTGGATGAATCAATCCGTGACTTTGCTCGTGCATCTTTGAACTACGGACTTATTCGCAAGTACCCAGTTTATCTCTCAACTAAGAACACAATCTTGAAGGCCTACGACGGCCGCTTCAAAGATATTTTTGAAGAGATCTATCAAGCAGAGTTTAAAGCCGCCTTTGAAACTGCAGGTATTTGGTATGAACACCGCCTGATCGATGACATGGTTGCAATGTCACTACGCATGGAGGGTGGCTATGTCTGGGCATGTAAGAACTATGACGGCGACGTTCAATCAGACACTGTGGCACAAGGCTATGGCTCACTTGGATTAATGACTTCAGTACTGATGACACCAGATGGAAAGATTGTTGAATCAGAGGCAGCACATGGAACTGTTACTCGTCACTACCGTGATCACCAAAAGGGTAAAGCAACTTCTACAAATCCGATCGCATCAATCTTTGCGTGGACTCGTGGACTTGCTCACCGCGCAAAGCTTGATAACAACCCAGATCTAGCTAAGTTTTGCGACACCCTAGAGCGCGTTTGTATTGAGACTGTTGAGCAAGGCAAGATGACAAAGGATTTATCACTCTTGATCTCAAAGGAAGCTCCCTATCAAACTACTCAGGAGTTCCTCAATTCAATCGATGAAAACCTAAAAAAAGCTATGGCCTAAAAATTCCAATAAAAAACCCGCCGTATGGATACGGCGGGTTTTTTTATTTAATACTTTAAATACGCTCTCCAGTTGTTGAGTTAAACAAGTGCACTGCATTTGGATTTGCAGTAACAGTAATTGTTTGACCAGCCTTTGGAGGATTCTTTGGATCCCAGCGAACAATAATCTGTGCGCCTTCATCTGTTGCATTAGCGAACTTAACATTTGTATCAGCTGGCTTTCCATAAACGAAAGCATCTGAACCAAGTTCTTCAACTACTTCAACCAAGACGTGGAATCCTTCAGTAGATGGTGTGAAGCCTTCTGGGCGAACACCAACAGTGATTTCATTGCCAGCAGATGCTGGAACTGCGAGGCCAAGATTTCCAAGCATTGCCTTACCGCCCACGATTGGAGCGTTGAGCAAGTTCATAGCAGGTGAGCCAATAAAGCCTGCAACGAAAGCATTTGCTGGGTTGTCATAGAGATTACGAGGTGTGTCTACTTGCTGCAGCAAGCCATCCTTAAGAACTGCAACACGATCACCCATAGTCATAGCTTCAACCTGGTCGTGTGTTACATAAACAGTTGTGATTCCTAAGCGACGCTGCAAAGCAGCAATCTGTGTGCGAGTTGCAACGCGCAACTTCGCATCAAGGTTTGAAAGAGGTTCATCCATAAGGAAAACCTGAGGTTCGCGAACAATTGCGCGACCCATAGCAACGCGCTGACGTTGTCCACCGGAAAGAGCTTTTGGCTTGCGCTCTAGGTATGGCTCAAGGTCTAGCAACTTAGCTGCTTCAAGAACGCGGCGTTCACGTTCTTCTTTTGGAGTTCCAGCG
>JBEGPY010000084.1:0-3980 GCA_041181205.1 Actinomycetota bacterium
CAACAACAATGCAGTCATCACACGTTGCAGCCGATGTAATCTTTTCAATTAGATCTTGAGCAGAAATCATTTTCCAGCCTCCGCAACAGTATTGAGAATATTTACTTTGTCAAAGATTGCCGATGGGCAACCATGACTCACTGCTGCAATCTGACCTGGTTGTGCTTTACCGCAGTTAAAGGCACCGCCTAGAACATAGGTTGAAGGACCACCCACAACCTTCATAGAGCCCCAGAAATCAGTTGTTGTTGCTTGGTAGGCAACATCCTTTAATTGACCAATAATCTTGCCGTTCTTAACGCGGTGGAACTGTTGACCAGTAAATTGGAAGTTATAGCGCTGCATATCAATGGACCAAGACTTATCACCCTTGATGATGATGCCATCTTCCATCGAAGCAACCATCTCTTCATAAGTTGGACCGGTTGGGTTTGGTTGCAAAGAAACATTTGGCATGCGCTGAATTGGCACATGTGCTGGTGAATCTGCAAAGGCGCAGCCATTACTGCGATCGCGGTTAACGCGGGCAGCGATGCGGCGATCTAACTGATAACCAACTAGAACACCATCTTTAATGATGTCCCAGCGCTGGGCTGCAACACCTTCATCATCAAAGCCCACCGTGCTCAGGCCATGAGGTGTGGCGCGATCTCCAGTGACATTCATTAGCTTTGAGCCATATTGGAGCTTATTTAACTTATCTGGTGTGGCAAAAGAAGTTCCTGCATAGTTTGCTTCATAACCAATGGCGCGATCAAGTTCAGTTGCATGTCCGATTGACTCATGAATTGTTAGCCACAAGTTAGATGGATGAACTAATACGTCATAGCGACCAGGTTCAACTGAAGGAGATGCAACCTTTTCAGCCAATAGTGAAGGTAGTTCTGCAATCTCATCATCCCATTTCCAATGGGAATTACCCATCCACTCCCAGCCAAAGCCTGCAGGTTGGGCCAATGTGCGCATGGATTCAAAGCCATGATCGCCAATAGAGATTGCTTCAATCTGAGTTTGAATCCGCACGCGCTGTTGTGTGGTGCTAGTGCCATATGAATCGGCGTAGTGCTTTTGTTCTTTAACAAACATGGTATGAGCAGATGTGTGATTAACATTTGTACTCTTAAGCAAGCGATTACTCAAATCGGCCAAGCGATCCTTTTTATCTGAATCAGAGACTGAGAAAGGATCAATTTCATACTCAGATACCCAGGTCTGGTTTGCATACACAGGCTCTGTTACAAGTGAGACTAACTCTGTTGAGAGTGGCTTTGATGTTTTAGCCATTGCAACGGCTGTCAATGCTAGCTTCTTAGCAACATCGACAGAGATTTCAGGAGATGAAGCAAAGCCCCACGCTCCATTGACGATGACGCGAACGCCTAGACCGGCATTAGTCTCATCACTTTGTGTCTCAGGACGAGCATCTCGCAGCGAGAGCAAACCATTGCGTGTGCGCTCTATTCGCACATCAACATGGGATGCACCGGCATCTTTTGCGGTGCTAATCGCGGCATCACTAACGGCTGCTAGTGGAAGGGCTAGGAAATCTGCATCTACATTTTTGTTCACCCCCGAACCTTATGTCAAAACTTGCATTTGGGATAGCATTGCGTTTACGCCTCATTAGAAAGTGGAGAATAAGTGAAGAAGAACTGGTTACTTTTACCCAAGGGATTGAGGAAAGTCATCGCTTTTTCGGTTGGTTCATTTCTAGTTCTCACCGGCTTGGTCTTAATTGTCCTTCCAGGTCCTTTCACAATGCCCTTAGTAATTGCTGGATTATTTGTTCTAGCCGTTGAGTTTGCTTGGGCCGAAAGGTTATTAGCAAAAGCTAAAGGTCATGCAAGCAAGATTGTGCCTAAGAAATTCAAGAAGTAAGTAAGACATAATTGCCTAATGCCTCACGACATCACATGCGTTGAACTACACGCTGATGAGTGGGCAAGGCTGCGCGATATCCGTTTAAAGGCGCTCATTGATAGTCCTCATGCATTCGGTGGCACTTATGAAAATGAGAGCGCATTTGATGAAGATAGATGGCGACTGGAATTCGTAAAACAAGCTTTTGTCATTGCATCAGTTGATGGTGTTGATGCGGCAATGATGTATGTGGAAAACCTTAAAGGTGATTTTGATGCCACATGTTGGATTGGTGGATGTTGGAGTGATCCTGATTTTCGTGGAGTTGGCTTAATGCGGGCGATGTTTGAGTTCCTAGATAAGCAAGCAGCATCACGAGATTGGTCAGTACAAGGCCTTGGTGTGTGGACAGATAATGAGTTAGCAATTACGGCCTATGAAAAATTAGGTTTTGTTGAAATGGGCGGACCGCAACCAAGCACGCGCCAACCTGGAAAGTTTTATCAGCACATGATTAGAAAAACGAATAAAGCTTAAATCTCTGAAATTTGATACTTAGCTTTTGCTAGCCAGGCAGGATTAATCTCAACGCCCCAACCTGGGCCCTGTGGAATCTGTACTTTCCCGCCTTCAATCGCAAAAGGATTTCCAAGAAATAGATCCATTTGCCATGGGTAATACTCAAGGCCTTCAATAGAAAACTCTAGGTATTTACCTGGATTAGGTATGGCACCAAGTAAATGCATGGTGGCGATAGTTACAAGTGAAAGATTGGCGCTATGGGGAGTGATTGGCATACCTGCCTTCTTTGCCATCTCTACAACCTTGAGCGTTCTCCAGATTCCACCCATATACATAATGTCTGGCTGTAATACATCAACAGCGCGCATATCAATCATTTTCCGCCAAGTGTCTAGATCCCAATCCTGTTCACCGCCAGTGACATCAATCTTTAGCGCATCAGTTACTTGTTTAGTTTCTTCAAGCTCCCAGTATTTGCAAGGCTCCTCAAAATGGCTAATTCCCTCTGCTTCTAAAAGTGCGCCAACTTCAATTGCGCGCTTAGGAGAAAAACCGCTGTTTCCATCTACTAATTTAGAGATTCCATCGCCAAGTGCGCGTGCAACTACAGGGACAACTTCTTCTGTGCGACCGGGCCATTCATCAATATCATTTCCACACTCCGCGCCAACCCGCCACTTAAATGCATCAAAACCAAATTCATCACGTAGTTTTACTAAGCGCTCTGCTTCATCCTTTGGCGTGATGTCACGGCGCATGGAGGATGCATATGTGCGCAGCTTCTTAGCAGTTCCGCCAAGTAGTTCAACAACTGGTTTGCCTTCAACTTTGCCGCGCAGATCCCAAAGTGCGGTGTCTAGGCCAGCATTGGCACGAGCGCGATAACTTCCTGGAAATTTGTGTTCACGGGCTTCAACTAACGTGACAAGTGCTCCAATATCAGATGCATCCTTACCTAATACCCATGGAGCAACTTGGCGATGAAAAACCTGCGCAGTGATATCTGAGTGATAGTTAGATGTTTGTCCCCACCCGATGTGACCATCAGATGTTGTTACCTTAACAAAGCAAACAAACTCATCAGTAAAAGTTTCAAGCTTTGTAATTGAACCAAAGATCATCCAGCAGCCTTCACAAAGACTGGCATATCAAGAAGAGATACTGAGACGCTCGCACCCGCACCAATTCCGGCAGCATCTAAGCTCGGCAACTGAGCCGTAATTTTATAGTTCCATCATTCATGGTGATATTTAAGCGGCATGATGCTCCAAGAAAGCTTGCCGCTGCAACATGTGCATTGCCTGACTTACTGGCAACAACATCAATGCTCTCTGGGCGAATGAGAGCAATTCCTGTTCCAGAAGTTACAGAGCCTGGCAGAGTCTTCACTACGCTTCCTAGAACTTCAATTGAGCCGCCGGAGACCTTGCCAGAGATTGGATTGGTTAATCCAACAAACTCAGCAACAAATGATGTTTTAGGGCGGTCATAGAGCTCTGATGGGGCAGCGATTTGTTCTAACTGACCATTGCGCATAACTCCCACACGATCAGCGATACCCAAGGCTTCTTCTTGATCATGAGTAACAAAGAGAGTGG
>JBEGPY010000085.1:0-4008 GCA_041181205.1 Actinomycetota bacterium
ATTGAAATCGTCCAAATTCATCCCATTAAAACGAATCAGAAATCGCATCGCATCATTCTTGTGAATTCGCACACCTTCGCGCGTAAATAATGTCGACCCCAACATATTATCTTGAAAAATTCAGAGGCTGGAATGGGATCATTACCGAGCCGCTGCCCATATACCGCCGGTGCCAAAAATACAGAAAAGGATCTGTCGTGTACAACTCAGCTTCAACTGATTCAGATAACTCAATTGAATCTGTTACCAAAATAGCTGCAGCAATAACATCGTGCTCGGCTTGGCTAATTAAATCTGCAGCAACATCGCTTGCTCGCGCAGAAGAGTCAGCTAGAACTGCAATCTCAGTTGGTCCAGCTTCTGAATCAATGCCAATAACACCACGTAGTGCACGCTTGGCTGCAGCAACATAGATATTGCCTGGCCCTGTAACAAGATCACTTTTCTCACACAAGCCTTCAACACCATAAGCAAACATTGCAATCGCCTGGGCTCCCCCACAACGGCATAAACCTCGGTAATACCAAGAAGTGCGCACGTGGCCAAAATAGTTGGGTGAGGTAATCCTGCAAACTCTTTTTGAGGCGGTGAGGCAACAGCTATTGATGAAACTTTTGCGATTTGGGCCGGTATTACATTCATCACAACGCTGCTTGGATAAACCGCACGACCACCTGGAACATATAGACCCACACGATCAACTGGAATCCACTTCTCAGTAACACTTCCTCCATCAACTACAGTTGTGGTTTTATCCGCTCTCACCTGATCATTGTGAACTTTTCTCACTCGCTCAATTGAAAGCTCTAGCGCAGCACGAATTGCAGGATCCAATGAAGCAAAAGCTGAATCTAAAGCCTGCTGTGGGACACGGATAGAAGCTGGCGTAACACCATCAAATTCTTGGGCTAATTTAATAAGTTCGCTTTCTCCACCGGTTTTCACACGATGCAGGATTGGCTCAACTAAGGTCATAGCTTGAGCTACATCTAAAGCAGCACGCGGAAGTTTGGCGTTATAGCCAGCCTTGTTTAAGGCTTTGCCACGAAGATCAACTGTGCGAATCACATGCCAATTGTAACCGCTGTGCTCTGCGCGATGGACTTGAATTTAAACCAGGCAGTTAGGCCCAAGAATTGATTTCAAATCTGCGCTCAATGATGGAGAAGCTGTGACCGATGCATCAATCTTCATAACGGTGCTGCTTCCATTTTCGCTCAAGGAAAGATGAACTTCTCGCTTTCCAGGATGTGAACGCAGAATTTCTTTAATGCGATCAACCACAGGCGGTGTGCATTGAGACATTGGAATTGAAATTACTAAAGGACCAGTTGGACCGGCTGAAATATCTGGCATGGACATCTCAAGGGCTGTAAATCGCAGATTCTCTTCACGGCGATCAACGCGACCACGAACGGTCACTATTCGATCCTCAGTTAATGACATTGAATATTGATTGTAGGTATTTGAGAAGAAGAGAACTTCAAGGGATCCTTCAAGATCTTCAATCGTCACAACGGCCCATGAAGCACCTTGCCTTGAAACTTTTCGAGTAACGCTTGTAATTAAGCCTCCGATAGTGACAACGGATTCATGTTGAGCACCTTCATCAACTAGTTCGCTGATAGACATGTCTGTGTTTGCTCGAAGCACATGTTCAACTCCTAAGAGTGGATGATCAGAAACATATAGTCCTAACATCTCACGCTCATAGCTGAGCAACATCGCCTTATCCCATTCACCTGTTGGGATCTCTATGTCCAAACCTGAAACTTCTGTAATAGCTTCCCCACCAAATAAATCAAACTGACCAATAGCCTCAGCTCGCTTGCTCTCTATTACTGAATCAATTGCTTCAAGGTGAACAGCAATCAAACCTTTACGAGTTGATCCTAGAGAGCCAAATGCTCCAGCTTTAATCAAAGATTCAATCGTTTTCTTATTACACACTTGTGCATCTACTTTTGCCAAGAAATCACCAAATGATGCAAAACGCCCTTTACTCTCACGCGCTGCTTTAATGGATGCAACTACACCTTCGCCAACATTTCTAATTGCTGCAAGACCAAAGCGGATATCTTTTCCGCGCGGGGTGTATTCACCATTAGATTCATTGACATCAGGTGGCAACACATTGATACCCATGCGGCGGCACTCACTCAAATACAGGGCTGATTTATCTTTATCGTCTCTAACACTAGTTAAAAGCGCAGCCATATATTCAGTTGGATAATTAGTCTTTAGATAAGCGGTCCAATATGAAACGACGCCATAGCCTGCAGAGTGAGCGCGGTTGAAAGCGTAATCAGAGAATGGAATAAGAACGTCCCATAAGCGTTTGATTGCCGTAGTTGAAAAACCATTAGCCTTCATGCCCGCTTCAAAAGGAATGTATTCCTTATCCAAAATATCTTTGTTCTTCTTACCCATCGCCTTGCGCAATAAATCTGCGCGCCCTAGTGAGAACCCGGCAACCTTTTGGGCAATTGCCATAACTTGTTCCTGATAAACAATCAGACCATATGTGTCACCAAGAATCTCTTGCAATGGTTCAGAGAGTTCTTGGTGAATAGGTTCAACTGGCTTGCGCTTGTTTTTGCGATCGGCGTAGTTGTTATGTGCATTCTCACCCATTGGACCCGGGCGATAGAGAGCGATAACAGCTGAGATATCTTCAAAAGAATCCGGTGACATGGATTTGAGCAACGCTCGCATTGGCCCACCATCGAGCTGAAACACACCGAGAGTATCTCCGCGAGAGAGCAGCTCATATGTCTTCTTATCATCGAGTGTTAAATCTTCTAACACCACATCAATGTTTTGATTCTCTTTAATATTTAATAAGGCATCATCTAAAACAGAGAGATTTCGAAGGCCCAAGAAGTCCATCTTAAGTAAGCCAATAGATTCACATGCACCCATATCAAACTGAGTGATGATTGCGCCATCTGCTTCACGGCGATGGATAGGAATAATATCGAGCAATGGTTCGCGAGAGAGAATAACTCCAGCTGCGTGAACACCCCACTGGCGCTTTAATCCCTCAAGACCACGGGCCGTATCAACCACTCGCTTTGAATCTGGATCTGATTCATAAAGGGAGCGGAACTCGCCTGCTTCACCGTAGCGATCATCTTTAGAATCAAATATTCCACCAAGAGAAATATCTTTACCCATCACAGATGGCGGTAGTGCCTTTGTTAACTTCTCTCCAATGACATATGGGTAACCAAGAACTCGTGTTGAGTCCTTAATAGCTTGCTTGGATTTAATAGTTCCATAGGTAATGATCTGAGCAACTCGGTCTTCACCATATTTATTGGTTGCATAACGAATCATTTCGCTACGACGACGCTCATCAAAGTCCAAGTCGATATCAGGCATAGAAATACGTTCTGGATTAAGAAAGCGCTCGAACAAAAGCCCATGTTCAAGTGGATCTAAGCCAGTGATTCCAAGTGAATAGGCAACTAATGAACCAGGAGCAGAACCTCGACCTGGGCCAACTCGAATTCCTACTTTCTTTGCATGTCCGACTAGGTCAGCAACAACAAGGAAGTAACCAGGAAAGCCCATCTTCTCCATCACACCTAGTTCATAATCAAGACGAGATTCATGGGCTGGGGTGAGCTTTGCGCCTAAACGCTCTTTCATGCCACGAACTGCTTCTTTCTTAAGCCATGAATCCTCTGTCTCTCCCTCTGGAACGTTAAATTGTGGAAGCAGGTTTTCATTTTCTCGCATAGTCACATCACAACGCTCGGCAATTAGTAATGTGTTATCGCAACTCTCTGGAATCTCTTTAAAGAGCTCTCGCATCTGCGCCGGAGTCTTGACATAGAAAGAGTCGTTATCGAATTTAAATCGCTTGGGATCTGCCAATGTGGAACCCGATTGAACGCAGAGCAAGGCCTCATGTGCACCAGAGTCTGCTTGCAGTGTGTAGTGCAGATCATTAGTTGCAAGAAGCGGCAGACCTAACTCCTTTCCAAGCTTTAATAGGTCATC
>JBEGPY010000086.1:0-3855 GCA_041181205.1 Actinomycetota bacterium
ATCTAAGGCTTCCGTACTTAGCCGAGATGATTGCGATTGATTTCTGAGCTCGGTTTTGGCCAGATTCGCCCAGCGTTGCCCAGCCCAGGCCCTGATAGAGGACCCCGGTATAGACGGTGATAGCTGGGCCGGGCTCTGCCGCCTTTTTCTCACTGGGGGGAAGCAGAATCAGCATGGGGGTAAGTATGGGCCCGCATAGCGCTGGCGACACGCTCATATTTGTCAGTGCCTCCTGCTACCTTTCGAACAGATGTTCGGATACTCTATCCGAGTACAACCAGAGCGGTTCTAACCTCCGCCCACAGCTCTTCCCCCGAGCGCTGCGGTCCGTCGTTAGGTCTCCGTACCTTCTGGGCCAGGACCCGAGCGCTGCGGTCCGTCGTTAGGTCTCCGTACCTTCTGGGCCAGGACCAAACGTCACACGACGTTCTATCGAAAGGAAAGTAAGTGGCTACTGAAAAAAGTAATAAAGCTAACGATGCTGCACAAGAAAAAGCTACAAGCGAGCGCCAAAAAGCCCTCGATACAGCCCTAGCCCAGATCGAACGTCAATTTGGAAAAGGCTCAGTAATGAAGATGTCGGATCGTCAAAACCAGATTGTTGAAGTAATTCCAACTGGTTCAATCGCACTTGATATCGCACTTGGTATTGGTGGATTGCCTCGCGGTCGCATCGTTGAAATCTACGGACCAGAGTCTTCAGGTAAGACAACTCTTACATTGCATGCAATTGCAAATGCGCAAGCTGCCGGTGGTATCTGTGCATTCATCGATGCTGAGCACGCTTTTGATGCAGAGTATGCAAAGAAGCTTGGCGTTGATATTGACGCTCTTCTTGTTTCACAGCCTGACACAGGAGAACAAGCGTTAGAAATCATGGACATGCTTATTCGTTCAGGTGCACTTGATCTCGTTGTCGTTGACTCCGTTGCAGCTCTTGTTCCACGTGCGGAAATTGAAGGCGAAATGGGAGATTCTCATATGGGTCTTCAGGCACGTCTGATGTCACAAGCGCTACGTAAAATTACTGGTGCACTTCACCAATCAAAGACAACTGCAATCTTTATTAACCAGTTACGTGAAAAAATCGGTGTCTTCTTTGGTTCACCTGAAACTACAACTGGTGGTAAAGCGTTGAAGTTCTACGCATCAGTTCGTTTGGATATCCGTCGTATTGAAACCCTGAAAGATGGCCAGGACGCTGTTGGTAACCGTACTCGCGTTAAGGTTGTTAAGAACAAGATGGCTCCGCCATTTAAGCAGGCAGAGTTCGACATCATTTACGGCACAGGTATTTCACGTGAAGGCTCTCTGATCGATCTTGGATCAGAAGTTGGAATCGTGAAGAAATCTGGCGCTTGGTATACATACGAAGCTGATCAATTGGGACAAGGCAAGGAAAATGCACGAACATTCCTTATCGATAACCCAGATCTAGCTAATGAGATTGAAGGCAAGATTCGCGCTCACTTTAAGCCAATCGAGGTCGATGCAGATCTGATCGCAGCTATCGATGAAGCCACTGCTGAGGTTGATTTCTAATTAGCCTGCAATTTTCAAAGGTTGACCAAGAGGCTGACCCTTACTCAATCGCATATGCCATTGCACAAAATGCTTTGGTTGCGCGGGCCAAGAGTAAGGGTGAGCTCTTGGCTCACCTTAAAAAACGTGGCGTTGAGGATGAAGTTGCCAGCGCAACAATCTATAAATTAACCGAAAACGGCTTAATTAATGATGCCGAGTTTGCTAAAGCATGGACGCAATCGCGCCATAACGCCAAGAAACTTTCCAAGCGAATCATTGCTGGAGAGCTTCGCACCAGGGGAGTAGATCAAAGCGCAATCGATGAAGCCCTCGATGAGATTGATGATGAATCTGAATACCGGATGGCGTTTTCTTTAGCGATGAAAAAGTATTCAACAATGTCTAGGTTAGAGCCTGAGGTTCAGATTCGTAGAATTCAATCCTTGCTACAGCGCAAAGGTTTTGGTTTTGGTGTTATTGGCCGTGTTATTCGCGAGCTAGATATTCACTCAGGCGAGCAGCTGTAGCAACTACGGCTGCGGCATGAACGCGGCCCGGCTGTCGACCTAAACGCTCAATGGGTCCACTGATACTGACCGCTGCAATAACTTTTCCATTAGGTCCGCGAACTGGTGCAGAAACAGAAGTAACCCCAGCTTCGCGCTCTCCAACAGATTGCGCCCAACCGCGACGGCGATCTGCAGCAAGTTGCGCGGCAGTAAATCTGGCATTTGCAACACCGCGATGAATCTTTTCGCTATCTTCCCAAGCAAGTAAAATCTGGGCAGCAGAGCCTGCTTGCATTGTTAGCGCTGCGCCAACCGGAACAGAGTCGCGAAGACCAGATAAGCGCTCTGCAACGGCCACACAGATGCGCTGATCACCTTGGCGCTTATAGAGCTGAGCACTCTCACCTGTTGCATCACGCAGAGCAGCCAGCGCTGGGGCAGCAGCGGCGAGTAAACGATCCTCACCTGCAGCTGCGCCAAGTTCGCCTGCACGTGGGCCTAGAACAAAGCGGCCAGAGAGGTCACGGGCGATGTAGCGGTGAAACTCCAGGGCAACAGCTAAGCGATGGGCCGTTGGACGGGCTATTGATGTAGCAGCGACAAGTTCTGCTAGTGAATGCGGGCCAGCTTCTAACGTGTTTAAAATCGATGCGGCTTTGTCTAATACGCCAACTCCGCTATTCTTTCTGTTCATAGGATGATATTAACATCCCACTATATGATATGGCAAATGAAGGAGTAAGGAAAAGCAGATGGGTAAAACGCTAGCTGAAAAGATTTGGACCGAACATGTAGTTCGTGCTGCCGATGGTGAACCAGATCTTTTGTATATCGATCTTCATCTCATCCATGAAGTAACTAGCCCACAGGCCTTTGATGGTCTGCGCCTTGCAGGACGCACAGTACGCCGCCCTGAGCTCACCATTGCTACGGAAGATCACAACGTGCCAACCCTAAATATTGATAAGCCAATTGCAGATCCTGTTTCAAAGCTGCAGGTCGACACACTGCGCGCAAATTGCGCCGAGTTTGGTGTGCGCATCCACTCATTGGGAGATAAAGAGCAAGGGATTGTGCACGTAGTTGGCCCACAGCTGGGCTTAACCCAACCGGGTATGACAATTGTTTGTGGAGATTCACACACATCAACGCACGGTGCATTTGGCGCTCTGGCTTTTGGCATTGGAACCTCTGAAGTTGAGCATGTTTTAGCAACACAGACTTTGCCGTTGGCTCGACCAAAGACCATGGCGATCAATGTTGAAGGAGCGCTCAAGAGTGGGGTTACCTCAAAAGATATTATCTTGGCAATCATTGCAAAGATCGGCACTGGCGGAGGCCAGGGCTATGTCATTGAATACCGTGGCTCGGCTATTCGCGCGCTATCTATGGAATCACGCATGACGGTATGCAACATGTCTATTGAGGCTGGTGCTCGCGCAGGTCTGATTGCACCTGATCAAACTACATTTGATTACATCAAGGGCAAGCCACATGCACCAGAAGATTTTGATGCTGCGGTGAAATACTGGAGCGAGCTCTATACAGATAGCGATGCAAAATTTGATGTTGAAGTAAATCTGAACGCTGATGATTTAGAACCATTTGTTACGTGGGGTACTAACCCAGGTCAAGGTGCATCACTGAGTTCACATGTTCCAAACCCAGCAGATATTAAAGATCCAGAGGCACGTGGTGCTGCAGAGCGCGCACTTGTTTATATGGGTCTAGAGGCTGGCACACCCCTTAAAAAGATAGCCATTGACACTGTTTTCTTGGGCTCTTGCACCAATGGTCGAATTGAAGATCTGCGAGCTGCCGC
>JBEGPY010000087.1:0-3443 GCA_041181205.1 Actinomycetota bacterium
AGGGACTTGAACCCTCACGTCCGAAGACACAGGTTCCTAAGACCTGCGTGTCTGCCATTTCACCACTCCCGCTAACCCAGATAAAAAACCTTGCGGCTTCATATGGATAGGGGACAAGATTAGAGGTAAGTTAGGGATGTACCAAAACGAGCGCATTAGAAAGGCTTTTCTCTATGTCACTAACACCTACTCCTGCAGATAAGTTCACTTTTGGTCTCTGGACCGTTGGCTGGCAGGCACGTGACCCTTTCGGAGATCCCACTCGAGGCGCGCTAGATCCAGTCCGCACGGTCAATGAGTTAGCTGCTCGCGGTGCCTACGGCGTGACTTTCCATGATGATGACTTAATTCCATTTGGAAGTGATGAAGGCGCACGACGCACCCATATCGATCGCTTTAAGAAAGCTTTAGCCGATACTGGAATGAAAGTTCCAATGGCCACTACAAATCTCTTCTCACATCCTGTCTTTAAAGATGGTGCATTTACTTCAAATGATAAAGACATCCGCCGTTATGCAATCCGTAAGGTGATGAAAAATATTGAACTGGCAGTTGAACTGGGTGCAAAGACCTATGTGTGTTGGGGTGGACGTGAAGGCGCTGAATCTGATGGTGCAAAGGATGGCTATGTTGCACTCGATCGCTTCCGTGAAGCTTTCAATACTTTAGGTGAGTTCGTTACCGATAATGGCTATGACATTAAATTTGCAATTGAACCAAAACCAAATGAGCCACGAGGCGATATCTTCTTGCCAACAATTGGTCACGCTCTAGCTTTTATTTACACGTTAGATCGCCCAGAGTTAGTTGGACTTAACCCTGAAGTTGGCCACGAACAAATGGCTGGACTTAATTTTGTCCACGGCATTGCACAAGCGCTATGGCAAAAGAAGTTGTATCACATCGACCTCAACGGCCAGCATGGTCCAAAATTTGATCAAGATTTAGTTTTTGGTCATGGAGATCTCAAGTCTGCCTTCTTCTTAGTTGATTTACTTGAGCGCTATAAGTACGAGGGGCCAAAGCACTTTGATTACAAGCCAGCGCGCACCGAAGATGACAAGGGTGTGTGGGAGTCAGCGACATCAAACATGCGCACGTATCTAGCTCTTAAAGAGCGTGCTGCAGCTTTTCGTGCTGATCCTCGCGTTATTGAAGCAATGAAGGCATCTAATATCCCAGGACTCAATGAATCAACATTGGGCTCTGGTGAAACATGGAGAGATCTTGCTAAAGATTCCTTCGATGTTGAAGCTGCAGGTGCACGTGGATATGGCTATGAACTAGTTGATCAGCTTGCTCTAGAGCACTTGATGGGTGTTAAAGCTTAAAGAGGCTTTAACTAACAGATGCGCCGTGGCGAGAAATCGCATCAACACCAGCAGAGATCAGCAAGACAAGTCCTGTGACGATGAACTTGATACCTGCTGCATATCCCAAAAGACCCATGCCGTTATCGATAACAGCAACTACAAGGCCGCCAAGAATTGCATCACGCATCTTGCCCTTACCGCCAAAGAGTGATGTTCCACCGATAACAGCTGCGCCTACAGCGTAGAGAAGTGTTGAACTACCACCTGTTGTTGGAGAGACAGAGTTTTGGCGAGATGCAAAAATCATTCCAGCGATGGCTGCTAAACCAGAACAAATCATGAATGCCACGATACGGACTCGCTTGACGTTAATACCTGCACGACGTGCAGCTTCTGCATTTCCACCCACTGCATAGATATGACGCCCAAAAGCTGTGCGACCAAGAACGAATGTTCCAATAACCAAAAGCAAGAGGATGACCGGCACAACGTAAGGAATTCCCTTGAGGCTTACAAGATCTGGGTTATTGCTTCGCTCTAAATTCAAAGCAAACACTGCAACACCAGTAATTCCAAGAAGGCCCGCAGTCTTTAATACCCAGAGTTTAATGAGTTCAGATTTTAGACCTGCTTTACGGCGGGAATAAATACTGCTCAACCCCGTCAGCACATAGACAACAGAGACAACTATAAAGAAAATCCAACTATAAAGAGGGGAAAGATTTGAGTTTTCAACTGCCAAAATAGTCTTATCTTCCACACGGATAGTTCCGCCTTCACCTGCAAGCAAGAGAAGAATTCCCTGGAAAGCAAGGAAGGCTGCCAAAGTAACAACGAAGGAAGGAATACCTAGGCGTGCAATTAATGTTCCAAGACCAAAACCTAAAATAATGCCGACGATGATTGATGCAAGCAGAGCTGCATACCAAGGCACATCGTGGTTGGTAATCAAGATAACTAGAACTGCGCCAGTCACGCCTGCTGTAAAGCCTGCAGAGAGATCAATTTCTCCAAGGAGTAGAACAAAAACCAACCCCATGGCAATAACAATCACCGCAGCTGCCTGTGTGAGTAGGTTTGCAAAGTTACCTGGCGTTAAGAAAACGCTGGACATTGAGCCAAAAACAATGCAGAGAGCAACTAGGCCAAGAACTGCAGGAAGTGAGCCGATGTCACCTGCTTTAACGCGGGCCCAGTAATCGCCTATGGCGCTTTTGATAGTGGCATCTTCATGCTCAATAACAACGCTCATTATTTTGCTCCCTTATTTGCTACAGGTGCTTGGACTCCGGCAGATTTTCCTGTCGTGATTAGTTCAATTACTTGGCGTGGAATTACTTCGTTCTTATCAACCTGCGCAGCCATATTTCCGAGATACAAAGCGGCGATATTATCTGCTACCTCAAAGACATCGTTGAGATTGTGACTGATCAATACAACAGCTAAACCATTATCGGCAAGGCGACGAACTAAGTTAAGAACTTGTTCGGTTTGTGCAACACCTAGGGCTGCAGTTGGCTCATCCAAAATAACTACTTTGCTATTCCAGAGAACAGCACGTGCAATAGCAACTGTCTGGCGTTGTCCGCCTGAGAGTGAAGAGACTGTCTGGCGAATGGATTTAACGGTTCTAACACTCAAGCCATCAAGGGTCTTACGGGCGAGTGATTCCATAGAAGTTTCATTTAATACTGCTCCACGCTTTTGCTCGCGACCTAAAAACATATTGTGAACAATGTCTAAGTTATCGCACAACGCTAGATCCTGATACACAATTTCAATTCCAAGAGCTGTTGCATCGCGTGGACCGTGAATATCAACCTTGTTACCTTCAAAAAGAAAATCTCCGGTCTCAGGTGTGTAAATACCGGCAATACATTTAATGAGTGTGCTTTTGCCTGCACCGTTATCTCCGACTAGGGCAGTTACTTTGCCAGCAGCAATATCAAAATTAACATCTTTAAGGACGTGTACCGGTCCAAAAGATTTATTGACGCCGCGTAATGAGAGTATCGGTGCGCTCATGACTCTGACCACTTTCTTTAGGTTGTGCTTACTTGCGGTGAAAATATCCTATAAAAGAAGTTGCGGCTCAGGGAATGAACCCCGAGCCGCAACCTACTTTATTTT
>JBEGPY010000088.1:0-3434 GCA_041181205.1 Actinomycetota bacterium
GTCATAATCGCTGTTCCCATGATTGGAAAGCGCTTGTAGTGGCCATGCTTTGAGATCATTTTTCCTGAAATAATTGACGTTGAAACAATTCCAAGCATCAAAGGAATCAGTTTAAGTCCGGCTTCAGTGGCGCTGTAACCCTTGACGACCTGGAAGTAGAGAGGCAACATAACGATTGCACCAAACATTCCAGCACCAATTACTGCGCCCAGGGCTGATGTGACTGAGAAAGTATGGTTTTTAAAGAGATACAAAGGAAGGATTGGCTCTTTAGCTTTGCCTTCCCAGAACAAGAAGAGAACAGCTAACAGAATTCCAATAACTGCATATGTAATAGTGCGGCTATCGCCCCAGCCATATTGAGGGCCATAGATTGAAGCTGAAAGCAGAATTAAACAGACAGAAGTAACCATTAACACTGCGCCTAAATAATCAATGGAATGATCGCGCTTGACCTTAGGGATGTGTAGAACGGCTGAAGTAATAATGAGAGAAAGAATTCCAAGTGGCAGGTTGATCAAGAAAATCCAACGCCATCCAGCGATACCCAAAATAGTTCCGTTGTCTGCAAAGAATCCACCGAGAAGTGGGCCAGCAACTGATGACAAGCCCCATACGGCGCCAAAATAACCCTGATACTTACCGCGCTCGCGCGGCGGAACAATGTCACCAATGATGACAAAAGTAAGTGCCATCAAACCGCCAGCACCAAGACCTTGTAGTGCACGAGTAGCAATTAACTGCTCCATGTTTTGTGCTGCACCTGCCAGCAATGAACCTATTAAGAAGGTAACGATCGCGAACTGGAAGACAATACGACGGCCGTAGATATCTGAAATCTTTCCGTAGAGCGGCGTTGATGCCGTTGAAGTTAAGAGGTAGGCGGTAACAACCCATGTGTAGTGGTTGAGACCATCAAATTCTTCAACAATATTCTTAAGTGCTGTTGAAACGATTGTTTGGTCAAGGGCTGCAAGGAGCATTCCAGTCATAAGACCGCCCAGGATGATCATGATTTCCTTGTGGGTGTGGGCCTTTGCTGATGCGTTAATTGGGGGGTTTTTAGACATGTAGGTAAGGTTAGCGCGTGAAGTCAGTAATAGCCGACCATCTCGTGAAGACCTATCGCAATGGTGAGGTTAAAGCCCTCGATGATCTCTCACTTGACGTTGAAGAAGGCACAGTTTTAGGCGTATTAGGCCCAAATGGTGCTGGTAAAACAACAACCGTGAGAATACTCGCAACGTTGTTAAAACCTGATTCAGGTAGTGCAACTGTTGCAGGGATCGATGTAATCAAACATCCTGACAAAGTGCGTGAACTCATTGGTTTATCAGGTCAATATGCAGCTGTGGATGAGACATTAACTGGCTGGGATAACTTAGTAATGTTTGGTCGTTTGTATCACTTGGGCAAAACTGCCTCGATTAAACGTGCCGAAGAGTTACTGGAAAGATTTTCACTCACCGATAGCGCCCGCCGCCCCATCAAAACGTATTCAGGTGGAATGCGTCGCCGTTTAGATTTAGCTGCATCTTTGATTGTGCAACCAAAAGTTCTTTTTCTAGACGAGCCAACCACGGGCCTTGATCCACGTGGTCGCCAAGAGATGTGGGAAGTTATTCAGGAGTTAGTCAAAGGTGGTGTCACTCTTCTACTCACTACCCAATATCTAGAAGAAGCAGATCAATTAGCTGATGAGATTGCTGTCATTGATCATGGAAAAGTAATTGCTCGTGGAACTTCAGATGCTTTAAAGAAGCAGGTTGGCGGAGAGCGCTTAGAGATAACTGTTGAAAGCGCTGATATTGCTAAAACTCAAGAGATTGTTTCCCGTATCAGTCCTAGTGCAACGCATACCGATATTCGAACCATTTCAGCACCCGTTACTACTGGTTCGGTCGCTCTTATGGAGGCACTACGTGCTCTAGATGAAGCAAAAATCCATCCACTTGATATTGCCCTCAAGCGCCCTTCACTAGACGATGTTTTCTTATCTCTCACAGGCCATGTGGCAGAAGAAACTGTTGCAGAACCAATAAAGAAAAAGAGAGGGAGCAAGAAATGAAATACGTAATCAGTGATGTCATCACTATTACTAAGCGCCAGCTGTTGCAGCTTGCCCGAATCCCTGAAGTTCTAGTTTTCTCAACTATTCAACCAGTGATGTTTGTGCTCCTTTTCCGCTTTGTCTTTGGCGGTTCAATTTCTACTGACCAGCCAGGGGGATATGTGCAACTGCTTATGCCTGGAATCTTTGTTCAAACTGTCGCATTCACATTAGCTGCAACCGCAGTTGGTTTAGCTGAAGATATGAAGAAAGGCCTCATTGATCGCTTTAGATCTCTTCCAATTTCTAGAGGCGCAGTTGTTATTGGTCGCACCTTTGGTGATGCACTACTTAATATTCTTGTTTTAACGGTTATGGCAGCTGCTGGCTATGCCGTGGGTTGGCGTCCAACATCAGGCGGGCTTTCAATCTTCTTAGCTTTCCTATTTCTCTTTATGTTTGGTTATGCCCTTTCATGGATTGGTATCTATGTTGGCTTGGCCGTTAAAGAGGCGAGAACTGTGCAGAGCGTGGGTTTCTTAGTTACTTTCCCACTGACTTTTCTCTCTAATGCATTTGCGCCAACAACTGGAATGCCTAGGGCGCTGCAGTACTTTGCTGAATGGAACCCAGTCTCAACAATGGTGGCGGCCTGCCGTCAGCTATTTGGTTTGAAAAATGAGTTTGGGGCAACCGCTAGCTCTTGGCCAAGTCAGCACCCACTAGAGACTTCTTTGCTCTATATGGTTTTGCTGATGGCGGTATTTATCCCATTAAGTATTAGAAAGTATAAAAATACTTCTCTTTAAGAATAAAACTCGGCAGCTTTAATAACTACCTTGATTTCACGCCCATTTGGCGCGGTGTATGAAACTGTTGCACCGATCTCTGCGCCCATCACTGCTGCACCTAGAGGTGATTTCTCGCTATAGACATCGAGATCACCGGAGGCGATTTCACGTGAACCAAGTAGAAACTTCATTTCATCTCCAGCAATCTCTGCCGTAACAACCATACCTGCGCCAACCTTGCCATCGGCGGCAGCTGGTGGGGTTCCAATGTGGGCGTTTTCTAACATCTGCTTGAGTTGGCGGATGCGCGCTTCCATCTTGCCCTGCTCATCGCGGGCGGCGTGGTAGCCACCATTTTCTTTTAAATCACCTTCAGCACGTGCAGCTTCAATTTTTGCTGTGATTTCTTTACGGCCATACTTTTCAAGGTTTTCTAATTCGGCGCGCAAACGATCTGCAGCTTCCTGCGTTAACCATGTCTGTGTGCTCATAAGGCGTAAAGGTACTAGGTGGGTGTAGCTGCCTACAACTTATTTAATGCGGCAGGCAACCACATCGGCGTTAACGCCCTGACTACGCGTAGGAATATCAGT
>JBEGPY010000089.1:0-3417 GCA_041181205.1 Actinomycetota bacterium
TGATTATTTAGCAGAGCGCGACAGTGAGTGGATGGGACGTATTCACCGCTTCTTAGGATTAAAGGTTGGCGTGATTTTGGCCAATATGACTCCAGCAGAGCGACGTGAGGCATACCTTGCTGATATTACGTATGGCACAAATAATGAATTTGGTTTTGATTACTTACGCGACAACATGGCATGGACTCTTGAAGAGTGCGTGCAACGAGATCACTTCTTTGCAGTAGTCGATGAAGTTGACTCTATTTTAATTGATGAGGCTCGTACTCCATTAATCATTAGTGGGCCAGCTGATAAAGCCACGAAGTGGTATGTGGAGTTCGCAAACCTTGTAGGTAAATTGCAGCGCGATGCGCACTATGAAATTGATGAGAAGAAGCGCACCATTGGAATCCTTGAGGATGGCGTAACAAAGGTTGAAGAGCTTCTACAAATTGGAAACCTGTATGAGGCAGCTAACACACCAATGATTGGTTACCTCAACAACGCAGTCCGTGCAAAAGAGCTCTTTAAGCGCGACAAAGACTATGTGGTTATGAATGGCGAACTACTCATCGTTGATGAGCACACCGGTCGCATGCTGGCTGGGCGTCGCTATAGCGAAGGTCTACACCAAGCCTTAGAGGCAAAAGAGCGTATTGAAATTAAGGATGAAAACCAAACTCTTGCAACTATTACATTGCAGAACTATTTCCGCCTTTACGACAAGCTCTCAGGTATGACTGGTACAGCCATGACAGAAGCCTCTGAATTCCACCAGATTTATAAGTTGGGTGTTGTACCTATTCCAACAAATCGCTCAATGATTCGTATTGATCAGCCTGATCTTGTATATAAGTCCGAGGCTGGCAAATTCATCGCAGTTACGGCCGATATCGCTGAAAAATACCGCAAGGGTCAACCAGTTCTAGTTGGAACAGTCAGCGTTGAAAAGTCAGAGGAACTTTCTAGTTTTCTTCGCAAAGCAGGAGTCCCCCATGAAGTTCTAAACGCTAAGCATCACGAGCGCGAAGCAGCAATCATTGCGCGCGCAGGTGTTAAAGGCGCAGTAACTGTTGCAACAAATATGGCTGGTCGCGGTACTGACATCATGCTGGGTGGAAACCCTGAGTTCATGGCAGATTTTGAATTACAACGCAGAGGTCTTTCTCCAGTTGATGATGCAGAGCAGTATGAAAAAGCGTGGCCAGAGGAAATCACTCGCCAAAAGGCAGCGGTTGCACTTGGCCATGAAGAAGTAATTGCTCTCGGTGGTCTCTATGTTTTAGGAACCGAGCGACATGAATCTCGACGCATTGATAATCAGTTGCGTGGTCGTTCAGGTCGCCAGGGCGATCCTGGTGAGTCACGTTTCTATCTCTCACTTCAAGATGAACTTATGCGTCGATTTAACTCAGGAATGGTTGAGCGCTTCTTAACAGCCGCAGGTATCCCAGAAGATGCCCCTATTGAATCAAAGATGGTCAGTAATGCGATTCGCTCAGCACAAACACAGGTTGAATCACAGAACTTTGAAATGCGTAAGAATGTTTTGAAGTATGACGATGTAATGAATCGCCAGCGCCAAGTTGTTTATGGTGAGCGCCGAATGGTGCTAGAAGGTGCTGATATTGAGGATCAGGTAGCCACTTTTGTGAGCGACACATTAACTGCCTACGTCAGCATGGCCACATCACAAGGTTATTCAGAGGATTGGGATCTAGATACTTTATGGAATGCACTTAAGACCATTTATCCAATCTCATTTACTATCGATGAACTTGTTTCCCGAGTTGGCTCACGAAATGGTTTAGATGCTGAGTTCTTAACTGCTGCAGTAATTGAGGATTGCCAAGCCGCTTATGCAAAGCGCGAAGAGTCACTAGGTTCAGAAGTTATGCGCGAATTAGAGCGCAAGGTATTGCTCTCTGTGTTAGATCGCAAATGGCGTGAGCATCTATATGAGATGGATTATTTGCAAGAGGGAATTGGCCTTCGCGCCATGGCCCAGCGTGATCCACTCGTTGAATATCAACGCGAAGGCTTTGATTTGTTCTCAGCGATGATGGATGCAATCAAGGAAGAGATTGCAGGATTCCTATTCAATATTGAAGTAACTGTTGAGGCTGCAAGCAAAGAAGTAAGTGGGGCAGGCCTTGAAGCTAAGCCATTATCTTCTAGCGGTCTTCAATACACAGCCGCAGATGAATCTGGAGTGAAAACTACTGGAGATGTTTCGCGTAATGCGCAATGTCCATGTGGTTCAGGTAAGAAATACAAGCGTTGCCATGGTGGTGCTTAAAGCAAGGTAAGGGCAGTACACAACCAACGTTTATCAATACCTTCAAATCGAACTAGCATCGCGCGCAATCGATTCTCATATCGAATAGTGATGGTTGCTTCACAAATTCCATCAAGCGGTTCCTGAATATGAATCTTACGAACGTGCCCAATCTCCTTTTGTGAGCCTGATTGTCGAACTAAGTCAGAGAAGATTCTGTGATGGCACAAAGATTCAACTTGCCTGGGTGAGCGTCGTCCTGCCCAAATCTCAACAATTGAGTTAACAAAGCGTTCAGTCCACACCTTTAGCTCAGGTAGATCATGTGCAGATGTGGGTTCCGGGGCGAAATCTGGATCAAACTCATCATCAAATCGAGATGGCACTAGATAGAGCTTGCTGGGTGTGAGTGGTTGAGTCAGCGGTTGGGGCCTAAAGATTTCTAGAAGCGGATGTTGCCAATCGACATTTGTAGCACTTGTTAGCTTTTCAATACGAAAACTACTAATTGATATCTCTTCTGATACTGGGTTGGTTGTCATGAGTGAAGGTTTCAACTTTTCACACCTCATGTGCTCAACCATTAGGTTGAATTCTTCTCATCACAAAGGATGAGTGTGGATAAAGAAAGTGCCCTTGTCGGTCAATGCAATTGGGTGCACTCATGAGAAAACCACCGTCGAGTAGTAGATCCAGAATGCCCTTAGCAATCTCTCTGATTATCGCTTCATTTCTATCAGCCTTCTTTTTAGCCAGCTTCTCTCGATCAACGACACAGTATTGGGTTGCAAACATTGATTTGCAGAGCGGGCATCAAATCTCAACTGGAGATCTTTCCCTTAAGGATTTTGATTTATCAGCAAGTTCGGTAATTTATCTGTCAAAAGATTTAGATCCTCTAGGACAAGTCATCATTAAAAATGTTGTTGCCGGAGAAGTTATGGCTATCAACTCAGTGAGTTCAACAGCCAAAACCATGGCCAGTAGCGCTGTTCCATTGAGTATTCGATCTGTTGACCTTGCTGCTGGAATCTATATCGGCGCTTTAGTAGATATCTACTGGGTAATGGATAGCCTCAATGGTGAATCACCACAGGATCCGATTCTTATTCTGGGAAGTGTTCCCATACTTAGTGCTGATGTTAAAAGTAAGAACT
>JBEGPY010000090.1:0-4224 GCA_041181205.1 Actinomycetota bacterium
AACTAAAACAATCTGATGACCAAGGGCTGCAAGCTCTTTTGCACACTCAAAGCCCAAACCCCGTGATCCCCCAGTAACAATTACTAGCCCCATTTATTTGCGCTTCAACTCTCGAAGAGATGCCTTGAGCGCTTTGCGCTCTGCCCTTGCGACAGGATCTTTCTTAGTTGGAAATACCCATTTTAAAATCAGGGCAAAGATGGCCATGACTACAAAGCCACTTAAGGCCTGTATATAAAGGCCGTTGTTGATTCCACCGAGCATGACTAAAGATTACCTGGGCAATCTACTTCTCGCATATCCACAGAAGAAATGCCCATAAATCCTTACCTATCTAAAAGAACTTACCTTTCCATCGCCTGAATTCCTTATCTCTCATCAACCAGCACGCCGCCAGCGTTACTAGTTGATTTCCCAACACGCGTTGGGAATAGAGAAAGGAAGTGCAAATGAATGTCACTACATGATGTTGCGGCGCTTGTCGTTGCAATAGCCAATCTCATACTGCGTGTATGGGAGATGCGAAAGGATCGGCGGAGAAACTCCGACGAACCTGATCAGTTAGAGGACTGATTTCGCATAAGGCAGTTGAGTCGGAATTGGCACCTCCGGCTCAACTTCATTAATTAAAGCAGAAAACTCGGTTACTCAGAGTGGTTCTGCCACACCCACAACTCTTCACCCAACTCTCACTTGCAATTAACCTGCATCATCCAACCCAGTCACCTTCATAGCCCACTATCCATCCATGGATCTGTCACATTCATTGTTTCTGCTCAACGCCAGCCTTGATCGCCATCTCAACAATGACCACTACGGTCAATTAGAACTAGATGAACGTGCCACCTTCTCTCGCTCTCGCCGCTCTATAGAGCGCTCTGATGAACAACTCCAACGCGAGAGCGTTAAAGAGCAAGCGGCCAAATCAGCTTAGATCCCCTTTAAGACACGCAGCCCTCTAGGTCACTAGGGGGCTTTGGCCATAGTTAAAGGACTTCCCCTCCGCCATATCTATCGATAGAAGGGAAGTTGCTATGTCTGCTCAACAAGATTTTCCAACTTGTTATGTCTGTCGTTCCATTGATTTGGAAATTGTCATCAATGAAGATTTTGGTCCCATGACCACCTGCGGTGAGTGCGGCTATTCATGGATCTCTACGTATGAAGAGCTAGAAGTACCACTTCTTATTACTAAAGCTTCTTAGTCGTGATGAAAGTCTTCTCCGCGACCTCTCTTGAACGTATCACTCTTAAATCGCTTGCGTTCAAAGTACCAATGCAGCTTCTCTAGTAGCTTTCTTATCATACGAGAGAGCCTCTCATCTCGAAGGCATTTGCCACCCTACCGACTGAAACAATAAAGGCAGCTGTGCGAAGATCTACAGAGTATTTCTTTGAGACCTTGTGCACATTTCCAAAGGCTTTTTCCATGCGAACATCTAGCTCACGGCGGAATTTATCTAACGGCCACGTGAACTCCTGAATATTTTGGGTCCACTCAAAGTAGGAGCCCATCACGCCACCAGAGTTTGCCAAAATATCGGGAACAATTAATACTCCTTGCAGACGCAGCTCGCGATCTGCTGCACTTGTGATGGGCTGATTAGCACCCTCAATAATGAAGTCGGCATTGATTCGTCCCATATTTTCCTCATTAATCACTCCGCCTAATGCAGCTGGGATCAACACATCGCATTTAATCTCTAGTACTTCCGATGCACCAATTCTCTCCTCTGCTTGAACATCTTCAAGAGTTTTGTGCATAAAAATTGAAGCAATATCAATACCTTTTTTATCAACGATTCCCCCTGAAACATCTGAAATCGCAATTACCTTCATTCCAAGTTCTTGGCATACCAAGGCTGCATATCTACCGACATTTCCAAATCCTTGAATGGCAACGGTTGCCCCTTTTACTTTCACATCACTTTTCTCCAAGGTTGCCGCAGCAATCTGTGCTACTCCGCGACCAGTTGCCTCTTCACGCCCAGGGGCTCCAAATAACTCAACGGGCTTGCCCGTGACACATGCTGGTTGAAAACCCTCAAGTCTGTGAAACTCATCCATCAACCACGCCATCGTGCGGGCATCAGTTCCCATGTCCGGAGCTGGAATATCGCGGTGGTGGCCCAACACATGCACTAGGGATCTTGTCCAGCGACGAATTACTTCTTCTTTTTCAATAGTAGTTAGCGTTGCTGGATTAATTGCCACACCGCCCTTAGCTCCACCAAAAGGAACATCAATTAAAGCTGTCTTCCAGGTCATCAGCGATGCAAGTGCGCGAACTTCATCTAAATCAACATCTTGATGAAAACGTATGCCACCTTTGCGCGGTCCTCGGGCACTTGAATGCTGGACTCTGTAGCCAGTTAATACTTCAACATCTTCACCACGGCGCAGGGGAATTGAAATGACAACTTCACGTTCACAGCTGCTTAACACCGATATCAATCCAGGTTTTAATTTGAGAATTTCTCCCGCTTGTGCAACTTTTTCATTGACTTCAGCAAATGCAGATGGTGATGTGTGAGCCATATCAGGAGCCTCTCCGCTCGATTTCCTTATAAGAAGCACCTGTCTTGGATGCGTGGCCCATATTTGAGGATGGAGGTTACGTGCATCACATTTTAGGCTGAACGATTAAAGAACTAAAGGTGAAATCCCCCCTGCAACGAGCACAGGAGGGATTTCGCCTATTTCTTAATTAAGGAGCTGTGTGAACATCAAGATTGCTCTTGATGATGTGAACCTTGAATGTCCATAGGTTCTCAGCACGTGGATCAATGATGAGTTCAACCCAGTGGTTAAATCCTGAACCAAATGTCTGAACGCGTGTGAAGTTCTCAACGAGTGAACCCTTGTCCTTTTCGACAAGCTTTCCAGCGGTTTCATTCATTGGCATATCAACTTGATACCAGTGTTCATCGCCATTTTGTAGCAATACTGGCTTCTTGAACTTGAGAGTATTAGTCAAGAGAGCCTGCTTGACGTTAGCAAAAGCTGCTGTGAATTCATTGTTTGGTGCTGCTGCTTCACGCGCATAGCCTTCCCAGTCCATACTGGCCTGAACAACAACGATGACACCAACTGAGCCATCTGTAACAGCTTTGGCAAAGCCCTTATTGATCCATGCCACGTTAGCTGCATCGCGCGCCTTGTATTCAACGTCATCGCCATCTTTTGCGGTGTCGTTGTATGTCTTAAAGGCAGGTTGTGCAACTGCTGCGTTATTTGCAGAGCCTGGCACGTGTGGGAAGATGTAAGTAATTCCCTTGAAGCTAAACATCGTCATTTCTGGGTACTTTTCATCATGTGAAACTGCAGAGCGGAAGCTTGCATTACCTAGGGAGATGTATGAACCATCTGCCTTTTGGAAAAAGTTTGAGCGAACTAAGGCCAAACGAGTCAATGGGTCAAAGGCGCCCTTAACTGCGCGATCACAGTCAACCCATTCATTATCGCCAACAGAGTAAAACACTGGCTTATTGAACTTGTCGAAAAAACCAGTCTTAAGGGCTGGATATGCAGCATCTGTGCACTTGTCACCCTTGCCACTCATGGTGTCGCCATCAAATGAAACCAGGCTCACACCTGATGCATTGATTGCATCAATAACTGCTGGAGTTTGGGTAACGCCTTTAGCGTCATATGGCATATCCCCAATAAGGGCGATGCTGTGTTTAAATGCTGTGACTTCAGCATTTGCTTGTGGAGCAACATTGCTGGCAACTGCCAGTGAGATAGCTCCTGCGAGTAGTACTGCGATTGTGCGCTTTAGCGCCTTACCTGAGGTGTTTGTATTCATTGGCGCATCTTTATGTGACTATGTGTACGCAGCACCAACATTGGGCAGTTATCACACGCACAGGGGGCTAATAGTTAACGATCAGTTAAATTCTAGGATGCGCTGTTGGAGTAAAGGATTTAACTCCAACAACGCTTCATCCCTCGAATGAAACACCCATGAAGAAAGTGCTTGGGAAGATTTCTACACCAAGGTTACGAGCAGTAATTCTCAAGGCAAATAGAGGGCTAAATTAAGATGAACAATCCCTAGGACTCGAAGTCCCCACCACGTCCCGTTATCTTCTTCTTTGCCTTGCTGGGCTTTTCATAGACAACTAAGAAAATAGCCACAGCAACGGCAAATAAGCCAACAATTACTAATTTCTCCATGTGCTTAGACTAGAACAGCCCAGACCACGAGTGCGAACACTGCAA
>JBEGPY010000091.1:0-3377 GCA_041181205.1 Actinomycetota bacterium
CATCTGTCCCTTACCTGAACGCATCTTTGAGAAGTATGTTCCGTCAGCTGCGAATGGATCAAGCTTTGCTGGAATTCCAACATCCTTGAGGTTAGCGATGATGATTGAAGCAACCTTGTCCCAACCAGCACCGTCGTTGTATGAAAGACGAATTGCAGGAGGAGTTGTGTTGCCAGCATCTAACCAACGCTGGTAATCAGCCTTTGCTCCAACTAGATCGCGAGAGCTTGTAAGACCTTGACCTGACTTATAACCAGGAAGTCCTGGTGGAAGTAGGCCTGATGCAGGCTTGCGAATACCCTGATAAATCACTGATGAGATCTGATCGCGATCGATTGCTTTTGCAATTGCTGAACGAAGATACTTGTTCTTTGTTCCGCCAACGATTGGATCTTCCCAGTTGAATCCCCAGTAGTCAGTACCAAGAGTTGACTTGAGACCCTTAGTTCCCCACTTAGTGAGAAGTTCTGTGTAACGACCTGCTGGGATTGGACCTGAATCGCATTGACCTGAAGCAAATGCATTGTATGCAGCATTTGTGTCAGAGAAAATTTTTGCAGTTAGCTTTGAAAGTGTTGCTGTCTTTCCACCGAAGTTAGGGTTCGGAACAAGAACAACTTCGCCACCTGCGCGCTTTGTAATTGCCTTTTCTAACATGAATGGACCGTTTCCAACTAGCTTAGTTCCATCTTCTTCAACTTTATCTGAAGCGCCAACCATTGTTGTAGGAATTGGTGAGAACACTGAGTGACCAACAATTGATGGCCAGTCTGAAGTTGGGTTTTCCATTTTAACTGTAAGTGTCAAAGCCTTGTCATCTGCAACTACTGAAGATGAAGGGAAAGGACCCTTACCTGTTGAGTAAGCCATCATGCCAAGAATAAAGTCACCGTGATATGCAACTTCTGAAGCTAGCTTTGAATCAAGTGCGCGCTTCCAGCCGTTGACGAAAGATGAAGGTAGAACTGCTTCTCCGTTAGAGAACTTCAGACCCTTCTTAAGTGTGAAGACCCAAGTCTTTGAGCCGTCAGTGGTCTTCCACTTTGAAGCAACTTCACCATATAGGGCTCCGTTTGCATCAGTATCTGTAAGACCATCGAATAACATTGTTGCAACGTTGGCACCAACAAGAGTTGATGTCAGAGCTGGATCTATGTGATCAGGCTCGCCTGCTGCAAATAGCTGGCAATCGATGAACGCAGGAGCTGCAGCGTGAGCTGAAACAACAGTGCCACCAACTGCAAGGCCAAGAGCAGCAAGAACTGCAACGCTGCGCTTTCCTAGAGATAGAGCTTTCATGTAAACCATCCTTTAAGTAACTGCCATGACGAGGGTCAAAGCATTGAAATGAAGCCCTAACGGGCCTCGAGGGTGAGCTCACTCTAGGCGATATGTCCGAATATCCCAAGACTCATGCTTGTAGAAAAAGCGATTCTTAGCCTAAATGAGCCTGTTCATTAAGGGTTCGAAGCGCTCTTAATCCATCACTTGGCCACACTGAGACTGTAGTGATTGAGCATGGTGAAATATCGATATGAAAGATTGATTCAGCAGGTGCCCCAACAACAACTTTAGCTGCAGATTTAATGGTTCCATTATGTGTAACAACTACAACGCGCTGTCCTGGATATTCAGCTGCGATCTGTGAAATTGCAGCATCCACACGTAGTGCTACAGAGTCATAAGACTCACCCTCTGGTGGTGCAAAGGATGTAGAGCAAATCCATGAGTTGTAATCAGCTGGGTAGCGCTCTTTTACTTCATCTATAGACATGCCATCCCAAATACCAAAAGAGCATTCAATCCAAGCATCTTCAAAAATGATAGGTAATCCTGTTGCTTTAGAAATAGCTTCTGCTGTTTGTGTTGTGCGCTTAAGAGGTGAGGCAATGATTACCTCAGGATTAAATCTGGCTATTGCTGCCGCAACTTTTTCTGCCTGGCCTAAACCAATATCGGTCAGCTCTGGATTTAATGGACCATCACCTGAAAACTTCTTCATTGGAGTTAAAGCGGTCTCACCATGTCGAATTAAGTAAATCGTTGTTGACTCTTCAGGGTTAAGCAAGCGATCAGTCAAATAGTTCTGGCGCACAGAGATGATTTCTCCCCCGCCGCTTTGTTCATCCAGAGCCTTATTTGCCAAACGATCTGCGTGTGAGTTTTCATCACGTGGGATCCAGGTGTATTTAACAAGGGCTGCGGTGTGGGCAGAACGGGCATCACTGGCTAGTTTTCGCATATCTGCATGCTTAATCTGCCAACGGCCTGACATCTGTTCTACTACTAATTTGCTATCCATCTTCACATCAACGCTTGCTTGTGGATCAAGTGCGTTAATGGCAGTTAAACCAGCAATAAGTCCGCAGTACTCAGCAACGTTATTAGTTGCAATGCCAATGAAGTCATAGAGCTCTGCAATGATTTTGCCGTTTTCAGTTATAACTGATCCATAACCAGCAGGGCCAGGATTACCGCGTGAGCCGCCATCTGCGGTTAATGAAAAATGACGGGCCATTTCTTAGGCTCCACGCACCAAGATGCAACGGCACTCTTCACAGCGCACCACTTCATCATCGGCTAGATCAGCTATTCGCTTTAACTCCACGGTATTAATTGAAAGATGACATCCCATGCATGCGCCGGCAACAAGGGCAGCAGCACCTGTTCCATTATTGGATGCTCTGATTTTTTCATACAGCGCAATAAATTCAACAGAAACAGATGCCAGAGATTCACTTCGCTCTTTGGCAATAGATTCCATTTCGCCATTTAACTTTGCGAGCGCATTTTCTTTGCTGATATTGAGATTATTAATCTGTGCAGTGAAATCAGCTTCCTGTGTCTGAAGCTCTGTGATGCGGGCTTTAATTTCATCCACTCGCATCATGATCTCTAGCTCTACTTCTTCAAGTTCAGAACGACGTGCATTGAGAGTTCCTACTTCATGCTGAAGCTGTTCAAGCTCTTTAGGAGATGCTGATCCTCCTGAGAGGCGGGCTTCATCTCGGGTAATGCGTGTAACTATCTGTTCAACATCTGCCTCTGCGCGCAAAAGTTCACGCTTAACATCATTGAGTTCGGTCTCTGCTGCAATACGCAGATCGCGGGCATTGTGGGATTTGGTAGTGATGCTTACTAACTCGGCAATTTGCGGAAGGGTTGAGGCGGTGTGGTTGAGTGCGGTGGTTTTCTGGTCAAAAGCTGCCACGTCAATAATCTGACGTTGATCACTTGGGCTGGCTTTCATTCTGTGCAATCAACCCCTTCGTAAAGATCTGGTGGGCGCTGAGGGTTTCGAACCCCCGACATTCTCGGTGTAAACGAGACGCTCTACCACTGAGCTAAGCACCCTTTGTACTGCTATGAGTACTGGT
>JBEGPY010000092.1:0-3376 GCA_041181205.1 Actinomycetota bacterium
GGCGCATGAAACTACCTCAAGGCTTTGTGGGAGCTGCGTGTGCTGCTGGCTTAAAGAGTACGGGAGCACTTGATTTAACCCTGATTGAAAACACAGGGCCTAACTTTTTCGGGACTGCCGTATTCACATCGAACAAAGTTGTTGCAGCACCGGTTATTTGGAGTAAGCAAGTGGTTATAGGCCAGATTGTTAGAGCCGTAGTGCTCAACTCTGGCGGGGCAAATGCTTGCACCGGACCTCAAGGATTTGCTGATACTCATGCAACAGCTGAGTTAGTAGGGGAGTTACTAGAAGTTTCATCGGGTGAAGTAGTTGTCTGCTCAACTGGCCTCATTGGTGAATTACTGCCAATGACAAAGATTGAAAGAGGAATCAGATCAATCGCAACGGTGCTTAAATCTGAATCACTCCAGGAATGCGCACAGGCAATCATGACAACAGATTCAGTACCAAAGATTGCACAAGCAACCCTGGGTAAAGTGCAAGTAGCAGGCATTGCCAAAGGCGCCGGAATGTTGGCCCCAGCGCTAGCAACCATGCTCTCGGTTGTTATGACAGATGGGAAAGTTGGTTCCAATGCGGCAAAGATATTTGCTCACGTAACTGATAGAACCTATAACCGAATTGATTCAGATGGCTGTACGTCCACCAATGACACAGTCCTATTCATGGCATCAGGTGCCTCAGGACAAACACTCTCTGATTCGGAGTTAGAAGATCTGTTGATGAAAGTCTGTGGATCACTTGCGGCCCAACTCATTGAAGATGCAGAGGGCTCTACAAAATCAGTTGCGATTACCGTCAACAATGCAGTGAGTGAAAAGGATGCCGTCGAAGTAGCCAGAGCGTGTGCTCGCAACAACTTACTCAAGGCTGCAATCTTTGGCGGAGATCCAAACTGGGGCAGAGTGTTAGCTGCTGTTGGTACAGCAGATGCCCATATGGATCCGCTTACAATTGATGTCAGCTTGAATGGTATTCAGGTTTGCTCGAATAGCGCACCGGATGACGATAAGAACAAAGTTGATTTCAGTAACCGATTAGTGGAGGTTGTTATTGATCTCAAAGTAGGCAAAGCCAGTGCAACTGTGATGACTAATGACCTTTCACATGACTATGTGCATGAGAACTCGGCGTATTCAACATGATTGTCGTTAAATTTGGTGGACATGCCATGAAGGATGAAAACGGAGCTTTTGCTCAGGCAATTGCAGCTGCTCAAGCAACAGGGGAGTCCGTTGTTGTTGTTCACGGCGGTGGACCCCAGATTGATGCGGCGTTGAAAGCTAAGGGAATTGAAAGTTCATTCGTTGGGGGCTTTCGCTACACAACACCAGAGATTTTTGAAGTTGTGCAGACGGTTCTAGCTAATGAAGTTGGACCAAAGATTGCACAAACTCTTGTTCAAGGCGGAATTAAGGCGCAAGCACTATCGGGCCGAACCTTGCCCACTCTGATTGCAAGAAAGAAGACATCATTAGTTGATGGAAGCAGTGCAGATTTAGGGCATGTGGGTGATGTTGTCAGGGTCGATGTTTCAGCGCTAAAAGAACTTGTTAGCAAAGGAATTGTTCCAGTAGTTGCACCGATAAGTAGTGATGAAGATAGTGCTGGTGGATTGAATGTGAACGCCGATTTAGCTGCTGCCGCTATTGCTGGCGCTCTAAATGCTTCTGCATTAATCGTTATGACAGATGTCGCTGGGATTTATCGGAGTTGGCCAGATACTTCTTCATTAATTGAGTCGATTTCTTCAGAAGAGCTCAGTGCCATAAAGGCGGGCTTTGCCGAGGGAATGGCACCTAAGGTTCAAGCCGCTCTGGACGCAGTTGCCGGTGGTGCCAAGGCGGTAAGAATCATTGATGGAACTGACCCACATAGTTTTGCAGATGCACTACTGAGTAAAGGTGGAACGCTGGTGATTGCATGAAAAACGCAGATTTTATCAAGCAGTGGAAGAACACAACGCAAAACAATTACGGTGTGCCTTCCCTTGCCCTCGTTAAGGGCAAAGGCATAGTTGTTACTGATGCCGATGGAAAGCAGTACTTGGATTTCTTAGGCGGAATCGCCACTAGCGTTTTGGGCCATGCACATCCAGCTATCGTGAAGGCTGTTAGCAAGCAGATCGCACAGTTAAGTCATGTGAGTAATTTCTACGCCCACCCCAACGCCTTGGCGCTAGCTGTAAAGTTAGTTGAAATGACTGGTGATAAAAGCGCCCGTGTTTTCTTCTGCCAATCTGGCGCTGAAGCTAATGAGGCAGCACTCAAACTTTCCCGTCGCACAGGACGCAACCGCATTATTGCCGCCCAAGGTGCTTTCCACGGTAGAACAATGGGTGCCCTTTCAATGACTGGACAACCTGCAAAGCGTGAACCATTTTTACCTTTGGTTAAAGGCGTTAAGCATGTTGCCTTTGGTGATATTGAAGCAATGCGTCGTGCTATTTCAAGAAAGACCGCAATGGTGATCCTTGAACCAATCATGGGTGAAGCCGGAGTGATAATTCCACCAGTTGATTACTTGGCACAGGTGAGAAAACTCTGCGACACATATGGGGTGTTACTAGTAATCGATGCTGTGCAAACAGGCATGGGTCGCACAGGCGATTGGTTTGGATATGAGTACTCCGGGATAAAGCCAGATGTGATTACTTTGGCCAAAGGCTTAGGAGGTGGATTGCCGCTAGGCGCCATGATCGCTTTAGGAAAGGCAGCATCTCTTTTTGAAGCCGGAGATCACGGCACAACATTTGGTGGCAACCCAGTAACTACTGCTGCAGGTCTTGCGGCAATTGCAGTCATTGAAAAAGACAAGCTCATTGAGAAGACAGTTCTACATCATGAATACCTGTTAACAGAGTTAGCAATGGTTAAGGGTGTGAAAGAAGTGCGTGGGGCCGGTTTGCTGATTGGAATTGAGTTGGATTCACCTACTGCAAAAGATTTTGCCACCAAGATGGCAAAATCTGGGGTTTTGGTGAATGCGGCCAATGAATCAACTATTCGTATTGCACCTGCCCTCATTGTTACTCAGGCACAGCTGGTGAAATTTGTTTACATCTTTAGAAAGGTGATCAGTGATGGCAAGTAATGCAACAAATGTTTCTGCGCGCAGAGCTAAAGCAATTGCACTCATTCAATCTGGAACCATTCATTCACAGTCTGATTTGGTCGTGGCACTCAAGAAGAGTGGATATCGAGTTACTCAGGCAACTGCTAGTAGAGATCTAGAAGAGATTGGTGCGGTTCGAGGGCGTGGTCGAGATGGTGAATCTGTTTATCAAATCAGAGAGTCATCTGATGATGCTCTCTCTCGCATTAATCCCGTGCCATCAAAGTTGAGTCTCTCCGTTGATCACAGTGCCAATTTG
>JBEGPY010000093.1:0-3365 GCA_041181205.1 Actinomycetota bacterium
GAGATTTAGAGGGTTTTGCAAGACCACGTGCAGGAGTTACAACGCATGCAAACCGTGGACTTGCTGGCATTGATGGCAATATCTCCACAGCACTTGGAATCGCTTCAGCAAGTGCGCAAACATTTGCAGTGCTCGGTGACCTATCTTTCTTGCATGATCTAACTGGTTTGATTCACCGTGAAGATATTAATTGCTGCTTCATCGTGATTAATAATGATGGAGGCGGAATATTTTCCACTCTGCCACAACGTGGTGTGGATGGATTTGAAAGCGTCTTTGGCACACCTCACGGCCTAGATCCAGCAGCAATTGCCAGCGCAATGGGGATTCCAGCTTCAATAATTACATCAGTGGATGAACTTAATAAAGTAGTGAAATCACCCGTTAAGGGAATTTCAATTGTTGTGGCAAATGTTCCATCACGTGATGCAAATGCCGATTCTCTAAAAGCAATGTATGAATCGATGAACTCTATTTAAAGTAGCGCACTTCGCATGGGTATGAACTTGGCTTCACTCTCAGCTAACTCTTTTACCGGATCTGACCCAGCCACAATTCCACACCCAGCAAAGATTCGAATTGAATCGCCCTTTATCTGACCACAACGAAGTGCAATACCTAATTCGCCATCTCCAGCAGCATCAATCCAACCGACAGGGCCTGCATAGCGCCCACGAGAGATTGCCTCAATTTCACTAATAAGAGCTGCAGCTTTAGGTCTAGGTGTTCCACACACCGCAGCCGATGGATGGAGTTGTTCCAAAATAGTGAATGCATCAACATGAGCCAAAGTTTCAGCAAGTGCCCCAGTCACATCGGTTGCAAGGTGCATAACATTTGCCAGGTGCAATACAAATGGAGATTCAGGCACGTTGATGGAGGTGCAGAAGGGCTCAATAGCATCAGCAACTGAGCGAACCGCATACTCATGTTCTTCTAAATCTTTTGATGAGCGTGCCAGTGATGCCGCAAGGGCTAAATCTCGCTCGTCATTACCTGTTTTACTAATCGTTCCTGCCAAGACGCGTGAGGTGACCATGCTCTTTGTTAAACGCAAGAGAAGTTCAGGTGTTGCTCCCACTAAACCAGCTACTGAGAAGTTCCATGTTGAGGGATATTCAGCAGCTAAGGTCTTCAAAACTGAACGTGCATCGATTGCACTGTGTGCAGTTCCAACAACATCGCGAGCTAAAACAACTTTGTCCAGACCATTATCGTGAATATGATCAACTGCCGTTTGCACACGTGATTTCCAAGCTTGATCGTTATTTTCATGCTCTTCCCACACCACTGAAGTTCTAGACAGTGTTGGTTTTACTGTAGTGAGAACCGGTTGTGGGTCAGATCCAATCCATGTAATCCAGGATTTATCACCCTTTTTACCCACTATTACTGTAGGAATAACAAGGACAGAGACATCATCGGGTGAAAATGAAAAAGAAGAGAAAAGAACTGGCCCGGTACCGTTTCCGTGCACGGTATTAGTAACTGCAAATGTCTCTAGCTGTTTCTGCCACCAATGTCTGGCATCGGCAAATCTATGTGGCCCGCTCACTGTTGTTGTTGCATGAACGCCCCAACCAACTAAACCTTCACCAGATCTCACCCATGCAAGAGGCTGCGAATCAGGAAGTAAATCCAGTAACGGCAGGTGATCGCCAAGTCGGGTGGTTGTAACAGGAATGAGGGAAGTCATAAGAGGATTTCTATTTAATGTGCTTTCGATTTACTACTCGCCAAATAATTGGAAGAGATGTTCCAGCAATAGCAATCTTTAACACTTCACCAATAATAAATGGAGTTAAACCCGCCTTGATTGTCCAAGCCCAGCTTTGACCAGTGAACTGATGCAGCCACAACAATCCGAAAGTAAAAGTAGTAAGTGTTCCAAGAAGCATTGAAGGAAGGGCAGTTGCAAACTTTTGGTCCAAACGTTTTTGCGCAAGTAAACCTAAGAGAAATGTTGAAACAAGCATTCCTACTAAATAGCCACCCGTTGCACCAACAACTTTTTCAATTCCATAGCTTTGTCCAGCAAATACTGGCGCACCAGCAATTCCTGCTAAGAGGTATGTGGCAAAAGTTGCAAAGCCAAGTGATGCTCCATACGTCGTTCCAACTAATAAAACGCCAAGAGTTTGACCTGTAACAGGAACGGGTGAACCAGGAACTGGAATCGCAATTTGGGCGAGCGCAGCTAAGAAAACTACGCCACCCACAATTAAAACTGCATTACTCAGAGCACTTGCTCGCGGTAGGACGATAGTTCGAAGGGATGTGGCTGGATATGACATATACGACCTTTCTCGTGTGCGCTGAGTTGTGGATGAGCCTACTTCAAGGGAGAATATGGCTATGTCGCGCGCTAATTTGAGCAAAGATCCCGATGAAGTAGCAGCGATGTTTGATGGCGTGGCCAAGCGCTATGACCTGGTCAATGATTTATTGAGTTTGGGCCGCACCAAGGCCTGGCGCAAAGCCGCAACCAAGATCATCGCCCCAGCTCCAGGTATGCAGATCCTTGATTTAGCTGCCGGGCCAGGTTCTTCCTCTGAACCCCTTCATAAAGCAGGGGCAACTGTATTTGCCACTGATTTCTCTGAAGGCATGCTGGCCGTGGGCCGCAAAAGCCGTCCATATCTGAACTTCTCAAAGGCCGATGCCCTTAATCTGCCTTTTGAGGCCAATCAATTTGATGTTGTGACTATCTCCTATGGCCTTCGAAACACAGCTGATTACCCCAAGGCGCTCGCCGAAGCCCTTCGAGTCACCAAACCAGGCGGACGCATGGTCGTAGTTGAGTTCAGTCACCCCACCTGGCGCCCATTTCGCACCATCTATACCGAGTATTTGATGAAGGCGCTGCCAGCCATTGCCCGCAAGAGCTCTTCCAACCCCGATGCCTATGTCTATTTGGCCGAATCCATTAGGGCATGGCCAGATCAAAAGGCTTTGGCTGATGCAATGGAAAAGGTGGGCTGGAGCCAGGTCAGCTGGAAAAACCTCACGGGCGGGGTTGTTGCAGTTCACAGCGGGATAAAGGATTAGCGGTCATTGGCATTAGCTAATGAACTCTAAGATTTCACCGTGCCATCGACATCTAATCCATACGTGCCAATTCTGGTGCTTGGGGCTATCGGCTTTGGCTTTGCAATCTTTTCCATTGCTGCCGGAGCTCTGACAGGTCCCAAGCGCTATAACCGCGCAAAGTTAGATGCCTATGAGTGTGGAATTGAACCTTCTCCGCAAGCTGCTGAAGGTGGTCGTTTTCCAGTTAAGTATTTCTTAACTGCCATGCTTTTCATCATCTTTGATATTGAAATTGTTTTCCTTTATCCATGGGCAGTCTCATTTGATGCACTTGG
>JBEGPY010000094.1:0-4700 GCA_041181205.1 Actinomycetota bacterium
TGGCAGCGTGATGCACGCATGCTAGACAAGCTAGGTTTTGAAGAGCGCCGTTAGACTTTCTCTTTACGACTTGCTAAAAATGATCCCAGTAAAACCATGGGTAGACCCACGATAATTCCTAAGGTTATTGGCTCATCTAAGATGATAATTCCAAGGACAACTGCAACTGCCGTGTTGACATAGGTCGTTAACGACCCGCGCGCTACACCAATTTCCACTATAACAATAAAGAAGAGCATGAAGGCGATTGCAGTACTGAATACACCTAGCGCTACTAGCGCTGCGATCGCTTGAGTTGAGACTGGATTACTTGGCCATGTGGCAATCGCAATCGGTGTGTAGAAAAGACATGTAAGCCCCATAGCCACACCATTAATGGCAATTCCATCAACGCCTGGCAAGTTGGTCGTAACCATAAGAACTGCGTATGCGTACATGATTGCAGCCAGGATCACCATGGCAATCGCCTTTGGGTTGCTGGTTCCAGTTATAGATTCAATTCCAACCAAGGCAACGATTCCAACAAAGCCAACAACTAGACCAAAGATTCTCTTTGGTTGCCAGACGCTGTGATCTCCTCGCAAGGAAGAGAAAATAGATGCAAAGAATGGAACGGTTGCAATTAGTAATCCAGCTAGACCGGATGAAATCTCTTTTTCAGCACTTGTTATGAGAATCCAGGGGCCAACCATTTCAAGAACAGCGTATGGAATTACGTATTTAATGCCCTTAATGGCATCTTTAAATGTGTTTTTCTTAATTGCAATGGGAATCAAAATTGCAGCACCAATGAGTGTGCGACCAGCAACGATCAGGGGAGGTGGAATATCAGCCACAGCTACCTTCATGAGTAAATAAGGAATTCCCCACAAGAAGCCGACAATGCCAAATAAGATCCAGGATCTACGGGTCATTTATGCAATCACAGCGCGATAGTGATTGATGGTTGCAGAGGCAACGGCGTCCCAACCAAATTTCTTCATGGAGCCTACTCTACCAATTTGCAGTGTTGTCTCGCAAAGTTCGATATTTATCCATTACATCTGGTGTTGCTTGTGAATGATGATGTGAAACATTTCCTAAATCCCACGTTGGCATTTCACCTAGTAGGGCCCAGGCAGCTTGTTTAGCTGCGCCATCTGCAACATATTCTCCGGCCGGCGGCACAAGAACTTCGCGGCCAAAGAGTGCGCTAGCAATTGTTGGAATTGCCAGATTCTTTGCGCCTCCTCCGATGAGAAGTATGCGATTGACGTTTACGCCCAGTGCAATCAAAGAATCAACGGCATCGGCTAATCCGGCCAACATTCCTTCGATCATGGCCCGTGCAATATCGGCCTGATTGGAGTTATTCAAATTCATTCCAGAAAATACGCCAGTTGCATCTGGGCGATTAGGAGTTCGCTCACCTTCAAAATATGGCAGAAGAGTTAAACCATTAGCGCCCGGTGTTGCAGAGAGTGCAAGGGCACCGACTTCATCATGAGTTTTACCAAGAATCTTTGTTGCAGCATCCATAATGCGCGCAGCGTTTAATGTGCAGACAAGAGGTAAGAAGCGACCAGTTGCATCGGCAAAACCTGCAACTGCGCCAGTTGCATCATGTGTGGGAGTTTGCGAAACTGCAAAAGCTGTGCCAGAAGTTCCGAGGGAAACGATTACATCTCCTGGTTGTGCCTGCACACCCAATGCTGCGCCAGCGTTATCGCCAGCACCTGCAGCAATTGGAATTCCTGAAGTGGTAGTTCCACCAAAAGAGTTTGGTGAAATAATTTTTGGCAATCGCAGTTCTGAGTCATGGCGCAGTGCTAGACGTAAAATATCTTCTCGGTAGTGAGAAGTTGTTGGATCAAAATAGCCAGTTCCAGATGCATCACTTCGATCTGTAAAGAGCGTGGAGAAATCTTTGCCACCTTGTAGTTGCCAAGAGAGCCAATCATGTGGCAGAGCTACGGATGCAACTCGCGCTGCATTTTCTGGTTCGTTATCTGCCATCCAGCGAAGCTTTGATGCAGTAAAAGATGCAACTAAGACTGAACCAACTTTGCGAGCGATCTCAGCATTTCCACCTTCTTCTCGGTTTAAATCTTCGGCAGCTTTGGCAGATCGTGTGTCATTCCATAGCAACGCTGGTCTAATTACTTCACCCTTGTTATCGAGTGCGACCATTCCATGTTGTTGTCCTGCGATAGAAATTGCTTCGACATCTTCTAATCCACCTGCATCTTTTAGTGCACTATCTAAGGCGTTTTTCCAATGAATAGGATCAACTTCTGTGCCATCAGGATGTGCTGCTCGGCCTTGGCGCAGCAGTGCTCCCGTGCGGGCATCGCGCATGACTACTTTTACCGACTGAGTAGATGAATCCACGCCTGCGATAATTTGTTGATTGCCCATGTGGCAAGGCTAGACTGTTCCAGTCAGCGTTGACCACAGGCCGGGCGCTTTTCTTAGCTCGAGCCCTTCATCATTTACTTTTTAATGGAGTTAATAATGCGTATTGGTGTGCTAACTGGTGGCGGAGATTGCCCAGGTCTAAATGCTGTGATTCGCGCCGTAGTTCGTAAAGGCGTAAAAGAGTACGGACATGAATTTGTTGGTTTCCGTGATGGTTGGAAGGGTCCACTAGAGGGCTTAACAATGCCTCTTAATATTGAGACGACTCGTGGCATCTTGCCTCGTGGCGGAACAATTCTGGGATCTTCTCGTACGAACCCTTTTAAGATCGAGGGCGGCGTAGAAAAGATTAAGGACAACCTAGCTAAAGCTGGAATCGATGCACTTATTGCAATCGGTGGCGAAGACACATTGGGTGTTGCAACAAAGCTTGATTCACTGGGCGTTAAAGTTATTGGTGTTCCAAAAACAATTGATAATGATTTGAACAACACTGACTACACATTTGGTTTTGATACTGCAGTCAATATCGCAGTTGAGGCAATCGATCGTTTACACACAACAGCAGAGTCACATCACCGTGCTTTGATCGTTGAAGTAATGGGTCGCCATGCTGGCTGGATTGCACTTCACTCAGGTCTTGCAGGCGGAGCAGCTTGTATTTTGATTCCAGAGCAAAAGTTCTCAATCGAAAAGGTTTGCGAGTGGGTTGAATCTCGATTCAAGTCGCACTACGCACCCATCATCGTTATTGCAGAAGGTGCTATTCCTCAAGATGGCGATATGAGTGTGAAAGATCAGACACTTGATTCATTTGGTCACGTGAAGCTTTCAATCCAACGTGGTGGATCTCCAACAGCATTTGACCGTGTTCTAGCTACACGATTTGGTCTGCATGCAATCACTGCCGCTCATGAAGGTGACTGGGGCAAGATGGTTGCACTTCATGGCACCGATATCGTGCGTGTGCCGCTGGTATCTGCCACAGAACAGCTCAAACTCGTTCCCCTAGAGCGCTATAAGGAGTCAGAGATCTTCTTCGGATAATTGCGCTACGCGATTATCAATTGATTCTCTATTCTTATCCCATGAATTCTTCCCTGGATAATCTCTTCACGCCTGGTCTTGTGGCTGCCCAACAACCACAGTGGCCTGGCGGTCCTGAGGGTGCTGCGATTAAGGCAGCAGTTGCTGAACTTAAATCATTTCCGCCACTTGTCTTTGCTGGTGAATGCGATGATTTAAAGGCACGTATTGCACTTGCCGCAGAGGGAAAAGCTTTTTGGTTACAAGGTGGAGATTGTGCAGAGACATTTGCTGCAGCAACAGCAGATTCAATTAGAAATCGTATTAAAACTATTTTGCAGATGGCTGCAGTTTTGCAGTACTACTCATCATTGCCAGTTGTAAAAGTTGGACGCATGGCAGGCCAATTTGCTAAGCCACGCTCTAATGACATGGAGACCCGTGGGGATGTAACACTTCCTGCTTATCGCGGAGATGCTGTGAACGGCATTGAATTTACTGAAAGCTCTCGCACACCAGACCCAAATCGTCTAGTGCGTGTTTACAACACTTCAGCTTCAACTCTGAACTTAGTTCGTGCCTTCACACAAGGTGGCTTTGCTGATCTGCGACAGGTGCATGAATGGAACAAGGGCTTCATCCGCGACTCTTCAGTGGGGGAGCGATATGAAAAGATGGCAAGTGAAATTGGCCGTGCACTTTCATTTATGAAATCTGCAGGAGTAGATCCTGAATCATTTAAATCTGTGGACTTCTTTTCAAGCCATGAAGCGCTCATTCTGGAGTACGAGAAGGCGCTCACACGTATCGATTCACGCACAGGAAATCCATATGATGTGTCAGGCCACTTCATCTGGATTGGTGAGCGCACACGTCAACTAGATGGTGCACACGTTGACTTTGCTTCTAAGGTTCGAAATCCAATCGGCATCAAACTTGGACCTAAGTCCACCGTTGATGATGCACTGGCTCTCATTGACAAGCTAGATCCAAATCGTGAACCAGGTCGTATTACTTTCATTACACGCATGGGAGCAGGAAAGATTCGCGAAGCCCTACCTGCTCTAGTTGATGGCGTAACTAAATCTGGTGCAAAGGTTTTGTGGGTGTGCGATCCCATGCATGGCAATACATATGAAGCACCAACTGGCTATAAGACCCGTAAATTTGATGATGTAATGGATGAGGTAAAGGGATTCTTTGAAGTCCACAAAGCACTCGGAACTCATCCTGGTGGAATCCATATCGAACTCACTGGTGATGATGTCACTGAGTGC